>CACZRK010000282.1 GCA_902783515.1 uncultured Coriobacteriaceae bacterium
CGTTCCTGCGCCTCGCGAACGCATAGGCGCCGCGGCCCCGCCGCCACGTCAGCTCGTCAGATCGGATCACCCGGGCGTCGTCTCGGCACGCCGCCCCCAGAGAAAGGGATCACGCCCATGGAACGCACGCAGACCACCGCACGCACCACCGCACGCGAGGCGGGCATCACCCGCGCGGGCTTCGTGAGGGGCGCCGCCACCGCCGCGCTCGCGCTCGGCGCGATGACGCTGCTCGGATGCGGCAACGGCTCGGGCGGCGACGCCGGCGGCGCGTCGAGCGCCGGCACGCAGGCGTCCGCCGGCGCGGACGCGACGACGTCCGGCGACGACCACCTCGCGCGCATCAAGAAGGCCGGCTCGATCACCGTCGCCACCGAGGGCGCCTGGTCGCCCTTCACCTATCACGACGAGTCCGGCGAGCTCGTCGGCTTTGACGTGGAGGTCGCCAAGGGGATCGCGAGCCACCTCGGCGTGACCGCCGACTTCCGCGAGGGCGACTTTGACGGCGGCCTGACCGGCGTCTCGCAGGGCACCTTTGACATGATGGCCAACGGCGTCGACGTGACCGACGAGCGCAAGAACGCGTTTGACTTCACGGACCCGTACGCCTACGACCACGCCGTCCTCGTCGTGCGCGCCGACAACGACGACATCACCTCCTTTGACGACCTCGCCGGCCGCACGACCTCCAACTCGGTCGGCTCCACGTATGCTGAGATGGGCGAGGCGTACGGCGCGACGGTGCTCAACGTCCCGACGCTCGGCGAGACGATGGAGAACGTCATCAACGGGAACGCCGACGCGACGATCAACGCCAACACGTCGGTGCAGGACTACCTGAAGACGACCGGAACGTCCGAGGTCAAGATCGTGGCGACCGACGACGCGACCACCGCGTACGCGATCCCCCTCAAGAAGGGCTCGGACAACGACTCGCTGCGCGCCGCCATCAACGACGCCATCGCCGCGATGCGCGAGGACGGGACGCTCGCCTCGATCTCCGAGACGTACTTCGGCACGGACATCACCAAGGAGTAGCATGCGGGCGCGAGACGGAGGTGCCGACGCCGCGGCCGTCGCGGGCGCGTGCGAAACGATCGCGTTTGACGTCGAGGGCTGCCGGGTCACGCTGCGGCTCGCCCCTCCTGCGGGGCGGCCGGCGCAACCGTCGGCGGCGCCGGCGCTGCCCGTCATCTACCTGCACGTCTTTGAGGGCGACGGCGACGACGTCTGGCGCGAGCTCCTGGGGCTCGGCTGCGCGGGCTTCGCGCTGGCCGCGATCGCGCCCGCGCGCTTTGACGACGACATGACGCCGTGGCCGGGACCGGCGGCGTTCCGCGGCGCCGAGGACTTCGCGGGCGGGGCGCCGCGGCAGCTGGACCTGCTCGAGCGCGCCATCATGCCGCGCGTGCACCGCGAGCTCGCCACGGCGCCGGCGAGGCTCTGGTCGGCGATCGCGGGGTACTCGCTCGCCGGCCTGTTCGCGGCGTGGGCGGCGTGGGCGTCGGATGCGTTCGCGGGCGTCGCCAGCGTCTCCGGCTCGCTGTGGTACCCCGGGTTCGCCGCATTCGCCCAGACGCACGCACCGCGCGACGCGGTCCGCGCCGCCTACCTCTCGCTGGGAGACCGCGAGGGGCGCACGCGCAACGAGCTCATGCGCGCGGTGGACCAGGACACCAGGTCCGTCGTGCGGGCGCTGAGCGCCCATGGCGTCACGACGACGTTCGAGGCCACGAGCGGCGGCCACTTCACGGATCCCGCGCGGCGCTGCGCCCGCGGGATCCGATGGCTGCTCGACCAGGCCGCCGCTGACGGCGCGAGCGGGTCGCTCGACGGCGACGCGCCGGGCCTGACCAGTCGAACGCCCGACCAAGGGGGATCGGGCGGCGCGGCGCTACAATGACGCTGGCGTTAGTGACGCCAGCGTCGCCTGCGACGCCCGACAAGAGAGGAGCCCCCATGGACGCGGCAACCGTTTACATGACGAAGGACATCCAGCCCACCTCGCTCATCCGCCTCTACGAGGCGGTCGGCCTCGACCTGCCCGGCAACATCCTTATGAAGGTGCACTCGGGCGAGGCGGGCAACCAGAACTTCCTGCGGCCGTCGTTCTTCGCGCCCATCCAGGAGCGCCTGCACGGGACCATCGGCGAGTGCAACACCGCGTACGCGGGCGCGCGCACGAACAACGCCGACCACCGGCGGCTCTTTGAGGAGCACGGCTGGACGGCGTACTTTGACGTCGACCTTCTGGACGAGGACGGCGACATGGAGCTGCCCATCCCGAACGGCAAGGCGATCACGGTGGACTACGTGGGCGACCACATTAGCCGCTACGACTCGCTGCTCGTGCTCACCCACTTCAAGGGGCATCCCATGGGCGGGTTCGGCGGCGCGCTCAAGCAGCTCTCCATCGGCCTGGCGTCCAGCCGCGGCAAGGTGAACATCCACACCGCCGGCGCCGTCACCGACCAGCGCCTCATCACCGACTGGACCGGCGGCGTCGCCGCGCAGGACGACTTCCTGCAGGCGATGGCCGATGCGGCCGGCGCCGTGAGCAGGCACTTCGCCGGGCGCGCGGTCTACCTGTCCACGATGGCGAACATGAGCGTGGACTGCGACTGCTGCGCCGTCGCCGAGGACCCCTGCATGGCCGACGTCGGCATCCTCGCCTCCACCGACCCGATCGCCATCGACCGCGCGTGCCTGGACCTCGTGCACGCGTCCACCGACCCGGGCCGCGACCATCTGCTCGCCCGCATCGACCGCCAGCACGGCGAGCAGATCATCCCCGACGCCGTCGAGCAGGGATTCGGGACCGATCGCTACGAGCTCGTGAGCATCGACTAGGCGCCGCTGACGACGCGGGCGCCCTTGGGCGCCCGATTCTCGTATTATTATGATACTTTCTGAATTAATTTCAGTTTATTGAACGATTATAAGGTATATGCCATTTGATCATCGTTATTTCTATTTGAGAGTCGATGCATCATGTGGTTGATATCCTCTCGTCAAGGAGGCGCGCACCGCAGATGCCGCGATCGCGACCCAGCGCGCGCCACGTGACGAGGAGGAGCAGACCATGCGCACAGGCACACATCTCCGCACCGCAGGAACCGTCGGCGACCAGGCCTCGCGTCCCTCGGCGCGCACCTCGGCGAGCGCCGGTGCGGGCAAC
>CACZRK010000283.1 GCA_902783515.1 uncultured Coriobacteriaceae bacterium
GGGCTCGCGCAAATAGCCGGGCGCGTGGCACCCCCGCGGCCTCGCGCGCGACGGGCGAGCCGCCGCCGGGCGCCCGCCGCCCGACCACCCCGAGGAAGGACTGGGCATCCCATGGCGAAGAAGCCGTTCATTTCGCTCGCGCAGGCGCGCGACATCATCGCGGACGTGCCGACGCCGTTCCACGTGTATGACGAGGCGGGCATCCGCGCCCGCGCCCGCGCCGTCAACGCCGCGTTCTCATGGAACCCCGGGTTTCGCGAGTACTTTGCCGTGAAGGCGACGCCGAACCCCTACCTGCTGAAGATCCTGCAGGAGGAGGGGTGCGGCGTGGACACCTCCAGCTACACCGAGCTCGTGCTCTCCGACGCCTGCGGCTTCAAGGGGCACGACATCATGTTCTCCAGCAACGACACGCCGGCGCTGGACATGTGCGAGGCCGCGCGCCTGGGCGCGCTCATCAACCTGGACGACCTCACGATGGTCGACTTCCTGGAGCAGGTCGCCGACGTCCCCGAGACTATCTTCTGCCGCTACAACCCCGGCGGGGTCTTTGAGCTCGGCACCGACATCATGGACAACCCTGGCGACGCCAAGTACGGCATGAGCGAGGCGCAGATGGTGGAGGCGTTCGGCCGCCTCGCCAAGCGGGGCGCGCGCAGGTTCGGCATCCACGCCTTCCTGGCGAGCAACACCGTCACGAACGAATACTACCCGACGTTGGCGCGTCAGCTCTTTGAGCTCGCGGTCCGCGTGTCGCAGGCCGCGGGCGTGCGCATCTTCGCGATCAACCTGTCCGGCGGCGTGGGCGTGGACTATCGTCCCGAGCAGCCGGCCAACGACATCGCGGTGATCGGTGAGGGCGTGCGTCGCGCCTACGAGGAGGTGCTCGTGCCCGCGGGCATGGGCGACGTAGCGATCTTCACGGAGATGGGCCGCTACATGCTGGCGCCGTTCGGCGCGCTGGTCACCACCGCCATCCACGAGAAGCACATCTACAAGGAGTACGTCGGCGTGGACGCCTGCGCCGCCAACCTCATGCGCCCGGCGATGTACGGCGCCTACCACCACATCACGGTCCTCGGCAAGGAGCATGAGCCCTGCGACCACATCTACGATGTGACGGGCGGGCTGTGCGAGAACAACGACAAGTTCGCCGTGGACCGCAAGCTGCCCAAGATCGACATGGGCGACGTGCTGTTCATCCATGACGCCGGCGCCCACGGGTTCTCCATGGGCTACAACTACAACGGCAAGCTCCGCTCCGCCGAGGTCCTGCTGCGCGAGGACGGCTCGCACCAGGTGATCCGCCGCGCCGAGACGCCGATGGACTACTTCGCCACGTTCGACCAGACGCCGTTCTACGACGCCATCAGGACGAGCAACGCGCAGGGCGAGCGGGCCTTTGCCGAGAGCAAGGCCTCGGCGTGGAGGCCGGGCGCGCAGCAGGCGTAAGGCGCCCGCGAGGGGGCGTGTGGCGGTCGCGTCACGATGTGGAGGCGATGCGCAGGCGTCGCACGCGCTTGTGACGGGGCGCGCGGGATGCTAGAGTACGTCCTGTTGCGATGTCCGGTCGCGTTCATCGCAAACAAGAGGGAGTAAATCCCCACCTTGTGGCGCCGCATGAGGCAGCTGCCTGGTCAAGCTGACATGTCCGAGGGATCGCATGCCCTCGTCGCTGGTTTGTCCCGGGTTTGCCACTGGCGGCCCGGGATTTTTTTGGCAGGTGAGAGCCGCGACAGCGGCTGCGTCTAGGAGGTGATACGCATAGCTAAGCCCGATGAGCCGCGGATCAACGAAGAGATCCGCGTTCCGCAGTGCCGACTGATCGGCGTGGACGGAAGCCAGCTCGGCTTCTTTGCCATCAAGGACGCACAGCGCGTGGCCGACGACCAGGGTCTCGATCTCGTCGAGATCGCCCCGAACGCCAACCCGCCCGTGTGCCGCGTCATGAACTACGGCAAGTACAAGTACGAGCAGGCGATCAAGGCCAAGGCCGCGCGTAAGAACCAGGTCAAGGTTGACATCAAGGAAATGAAGTTCCGCCCGAAGATCGACGTCGGGGATTACGAGACCAAGAAGAAGCACATCATGCGCTTCCTTGGTGAGGGCTCCAAGGTGAAGATCACGATCATGTTCCGCGGTCGTGAGATGGCCCATCCCGAGCTTGGCCTGAACATGCTCGAGAAGCTCGCCGCGGACCTGAAGGACGTGTGCACGGTCGAGGCACCGCCCAAGCTCGAGGGACGCAACATGCACATGATGGTCGCCCCGCTTCGTGACAGCGCCAAGTCCGGCAAGTCCCAGGACAAGTCGGAGAGCGTGGCAGAGGAAGACAACAAGGAGTAGCTGACATGCCTAAGATGAAGACCGACAAGACCGTTGCCAAGCGCTTCCGCAAGTCTGGCACCGGCAAGCTCATGCACGCGAGCCGCAACAAGAGCCACATCCTCACCAAGAAGACGACGAAGCGCAAGCGTCAGCTCCGTGGCGAGAAGCCGCTGACCAACAAGGCTCAGATCAAGTACGTGAACTCTGTCATCGACCACTAATTGGCCGCTTGATATTCCCTAGCAGTTCTATTTCCAAGGAGTGATCCACCATGGCTCGTATCAAGCGCGCTGTTGCCGCCAAGAAGAAGCGTCGTCGCATTCTCAAGCTTGCCCGCGGTTACTACGGCACCCGCTCCCGCTCCTATCGCAAGGCCAAGGAGCAGGTCCAGCACTCCCTCATGTACCAGTACCGCGATCGCCGCAACAAGAAGCGTGAGATTCGCAAGCTCTGGATCGTCCGCATCAACGCCGGCTGCTGCCTGAACGACATGAGCTACTCCGTCTTCATGCACGGCCTGAAGCTCGCGGGCATCGAGCTGGACCGCAAGGTCCTCTCGCAGATGGCCATCGAGGACCCGCAGTCCTTCGCCGACCTCTGCACCATCGCGAAGAACGCCGTCGCCAACGCGTAAGACGCACCGACGCGCCTGACCGCGCGGGCTCGTCTCGCGCGGCGACGATCTGACGCCGACCCCGGCGCCCTCCATGAGGGGGACGCCGGGGTCGCGTTCGTTCTGGTCCGCTCGTGCCGTGCGCCCGGCGCAGCCTCAGATCAGACC
>CACZRK010000284.1 GCA_902783515.1 uncultured Coriobacteriaceae bacterium
CAAGGGCGTCATTCCCCCCGTCGTCATCCCGCTGAACCAGGACCGCTCCCTGGACCGCGTCTCGCTCGAGCGCTCGGTCAACCGCATGATCGAGGCGGGCGTGAACGGCCTGTTCTTCCTCGGTTCGAGCAGCGCCGTCGCCTTCGAGACGGACGCGGAGCGCGAGGAGATCCTGAAGGCCGCGGTGGAGATTGTCGCCGGTCGCGTGCCCGTGCTCGCCGGTGTCATCGACATGGAGACCAACCGCGTGATCGAGCACGCCAAGGCGGCAGAGGCCCTCGGCGTCGACGGCCTCGTGAGCACCTGCCCGTTCTACGCGCTCGGCGGCCCCAAGGAGGTCGAGCGTCACTTCCGCGTGATCCACGAGAACGTGACGCTGCCGCTGTTCGCCTACGACCTGCCGGTGTGCGTGCACACCAAGCTCGACCCGACAATGCTCGTGCGTCTCGGCAAGGACGGCGTCCTGGCGGGCGTGAAGGACTCCTCCGGCGACGACGTGTCCTTCCGCTGGCTCATCCTTGAGAACGAGGCCGCCGGCCACCCCCTGCAGCTGCTGACCGGTCACGAGGTCTGCGTCGACGGCGCCTACCTCGCCGGCGCCGACGGCAGCGTGCCCGGCCTGGGCAACATCGACCCCGTGAGCTACGTGGAGCAGTGGCGCGCCGCGCAGGTGGGCGACTGGGCGCGCGCCAAGGAGCTGCAGGACCACCTTGCGCGCCTCATGTTCATCACGCGCGGCATCAAGGGCACCTGCGGCTTCGGCGCGGGCGTCGGCGCGTTCAAGACCGCCATGTGGCAGATGGGCATCTTCGCCACGAACCAGATGAACGAGCCCGTGCAGGCGCTGGAGGGCGAGGACGTCCAGACGATCGTCTCCGTGCTGAAGGCCGAGGGCATGATGGACGCCGACGCGCCCATCCGCGCCTAGTCACCCTGGCATGCGGGGCCCGTCACGTGACGCGCAGGTCACGCGGCGGGCCCTTTTTCGCGTGGTCGGACCGCGTGTAAGGAGGAACCCCATGCCCCGCAAAGAGGCATCACCGTTCGCCGTCATCGGCATCGACGTCGGCGGCACCAAGATCGCCGGCGGCATCGTCTACTACACCTCGCGCGAGGCGGACCCCGAGGTGCGCCTGTACCGCTCCGTCCCGACGGAGGCGAAGCGCGGCGGCGCCGCGGTGCTGGACACGATCGTCGCGCTCGTGGGCGAGCTGCTGGACAGCGCGTCGGAGACCGTCGGCGGGCCCGTGCTCGGCGTCGGCGTCGCGGCCGCCGGCAGGATCTCGCAGACCGACGGCTCCATCGCGTACGCGAACGAGATCCTGCCCGGCTGGACCGGCCAGCCCGTGCAGGCGCGCCTGGAGAGCACGTACCACCTCCCGGCGTCCGTCCTCAACGACGTGCAGGGCCACGCGCT
Organism: uncultured Coriobacteriaceae bacterium; assembly: GCA_902783515.1. GTDB lineage: Bacteria > Actinomycetota > Coriobacteriia > Coriobacteriales > UMGS124 > CAIFEU01. The sequence continues at coordinate 1,418 of CACZRK010000284.1, forward strand.
CGGCGAGCTGCGCCACGGCGCGGCGCGCGGCTGCCAGACCTGCATCATGGTCGCGGTCGGCACGGGGCTGGGCGGCTCCATCGTCGTGAACGGCGACGTGCTCGGCGGCGCGCACGGTTTCGCAGGCGAGCTCGGCCACACGCTGAACCCCGCCGCGGCCGGCGTGCGCTGCGCGTGCGGCGCCGACGGGCACCTGGAGTCCATCGCGTCGGGCAGCGGCATCGAGAACCGCTACGTCGCGCTGGGCGGCGAGCCGCTGAGCGGCGCGGAGATCTCGCGGCGCGCGGCGCAGGGCGAGGAGCTCGCGCAGCAGGTCATCGAGCTCGCCGGCCACAGCCTGGGCGAGTCCATCGGCTCGTGGGCGACGATGATCGATCCTGAGCTCGTCGTGCTCTCCGGCTCGGTCACCAAGGCGGGCGACGCGTGGCGCGCGGCGCTGCAGCGCGGCCTGGAGGAGCAGCTGCCCATCGAGATGCGCGCGCTGCCGATCGTCGAGGCGAAGCTCGGCAACAACGCCCCCATCATCGGTGCCGCCGAGCGCGTCCTGGACAAGATCACGAAGCTGCTCGCGTAGCGCGGGAGGGCCCTGCCGGGCCTCTGCTGGCGTTCGCGCGTACGCGGCACACGGGAAAGGTTGGTCGTCATGAATCCGATCGTCGCTAAGCTGAAGGGCACGCTCATCGTGAGCTGCCAGGCGTATATGGGCGAGCCGCTGCGCCACCCCGAGACGATGGCGCAGATGGCGCGCGCCTGCGAGCTCGGCGGTGCCGGCGCGATCCGCTGCCAGGGCCTCTCGGACATCGCCGCCATCAAGGGCAGGGTCGAGGTCCCGGTCATCGGCCTGTGGAAGGAGGGGCATGACGGGGTGTACATCACCCCGACGCTGCGCCACGCGCGCGCCGTGGTGGCCGCCGGCGCGGACGTCGTCGCGCTGGACGCGACCGACCGCCCCCGTCCCGACGGCCGCACCTTCAAGGAGACCGTCGCCGCGCTGCGCGAGACGGAGGAGACCGTCATCATGGCCGACTGCTCCTGCATCGAGGACATCCGTCGCGGCGTCGCCTGCGGCTGCGACATCGTGTCCACGACGCTGAGCCATCCCGGCGCCGCCATCGACTGCGGCATGGCGGACGGTCCGGACATCGCGCTGCTGCGCCAGGCCGCCGAGGAGTTCCCGGGCTTCCCCGTGATCTGCGAGGGGCGCGTGCACACGCCCGCGGACGCGAAGGCCGCCCACGACGCAGGTGCGTGGGCCGTCGTCGTGGGCACCGCGATCACGCACCCCACAAGCGTCACGAGCTGGTTCGTGCAGGCCGTGAACGCGTAGCGCGCCTGCGTTGCTGACACGGCTGGCGCGGGCGGCCGTCGGGCGCGCGACGCGCCCGCGGTGACCGCGGCGCCCGCGCGGCAGACGGAGACGACGCACGCCCCCGAGGCCAATGACCCCAGGGGCGTGCGTCGTTTGGAAGACACGCAAGGCTGCGCGCGGCGCGCCCCGCCGCGCGCGCTAGCGCAGGAGCCTGCCGCGCAGGATGACGTGGCGGACGCTCAGGTCCTCGTTCAGCACGACGGCGCTCGCGACTTTGCCGGCGGCGATGGAGCCGTAGCGGTCGTCCACGCCGATGGCGCGCGCGGGGTTGATGGTCGCGGCGCGCACGGCGTCCTCCAGCGGGATCTCCATCGTCTGCGTCGCGTTCACCATGCACGCCATGAGGTCGGAGACCGAGCCTGCCAGCGAGCCGTCCTCGATCGTGGCGCGCGGCCCGCGCACGGTGAACTGCTGCCCACCGAGCATGTACGTGCCGTCGCCGAGGCCGCAGCAGCGCAGTGAGTCGCTGATGAGGATCATGCGGTCGGCGCCGAACAGGGTGAACGCCAGGCGCACCATCGAGGGATGGATGTGGATGCCGTCGGCGATGATCTCGGGCGTCACGTCGTCGCGGTCGGCGGCGGCGGCGATGGGGCCGGGCTTGCGATGGTGCAGCGACGGCATCGCGTTGAAGAGGTGCGTCATGTGGCGCGCGCCCGCCTCGAAGGCCGCGCACGCGCAGGCGTAGTCGGTGCAGGTGTGCGCGATCGAGACGCGGACGTCGTCGCTGACGGCGCGGATGAAGTCCAGCGCGCCGGGCATCTCGGGCGCGAGGTCGACGAGGCGGATCAGCCCGTGTGCCGCGTCCTGCAGGCGGTTGAACTCGGGCACGCTCGCGGGGCGGACGTACGCCGGGTTCTGCGCGCCGACCTTGTCGGGCGAGATGTACGGCCCCTCCATGTTGATGCCGACGAGCTCAGACTCGTCAGCCGCGGGGGAGAACGCCGCCGCGTTTGCCATGGCGGCCATCAGCACGTCGGTCGGCAGCGTCATCGTCGCGGGGCAGATGGCCGTGACGCCCCTGCGCGCCTCGTACGCGGCGATCGCGTGCAGGCCCTTCGCGTCCCCGTCTGAGAGGTCCTCGCCCATCGCGCCGTGGAAGTGGATGTCCAGCAGCCCGGGGATCACGTACCCGTCGGACGCGTCCACGACGGAGCCGCCCGCGGACTCCTGCCCGTCCGACGACCCGTGCCCGTCCGTCGCGTCGACGGTCGCGCCGAAGCTCTCGCCCTCGATCATGACGTCCGCGCGCGTGAACGCACAGTCCTCGCCGAAGACGAGGCCGCCGGCGATGCGGCTGACCTGCGCGCCGTCACGGTCGGCCTGTCGCCCGTCCTCATCGATGCCCATGTCGCAGACCTCCTTCTGTATGAAGCGGGGCGACCCCGTGCAGCAGGGCCGCCCCTCGGATTCGTCGCCATCGCGTGGGAGAAGACGCCCCACCACGCGGCATGCGCCCGGCGTGTGGGCGCTAGTCCAGCCGGGAGCCGGCCTCGGCGTCCACCACGACGGTCACGTCCGGGTGGAACTGCAGGATCGACGCGGGGACGCGCGGGGTGACCGGGCCGTAGAGCGCCTTGCGGACGATCTCGGCCTTGCCGGCGCCCGACGCCACGAGCAGGATCTTGCGGGCGCGCATGATCGTGCCGATGCCCATCGTCCGCGCGAAGTGCGGCACCTCGTCGATCGAGTCGAACAGGCGGCTGTTCGCCTTGCGCGTGCTCTCCGTCAGCTCCACGCGATGCGTGCGCACGGGGAACTCGTCGCACGGCTCGTTGAAGCCGATGTGGCCGTTCGGGCCGATGCCGAGCAGCTGGATGTCCACGCCGCCGGCCTCCCTGATGGCCGCCTCGTACTCGTCGGAGACGCGCTGGTCGTCGTCGCCCGTCCCGTCGGGCACGTGCGTGCGCGCCTTGTCGATGTCCACGTGGTCAAACAGGTTGTCGTTCATGAAGTAGCGGTAGCTCTGCGGGTGCGTGCCCGCGAGGCCCACGTACTCGTCCAGGTTGAAGGAGGTCACGTTCGCAAAGCTGATCTTGCCGGCCTTGTAGTCGGAGACCAGGTCCGCGTAGAGGCCGATCGGGGTGGTGCCGGTCGCCAGGCCGAGCACGCAGTTCGGCTTCTCGGCGACGCACGTCGCGATCACGTCGGCAGCCATGCGGCTCATGTCCTCGTAGGTTCGCGCGACTCTCAGTTCCATTGCCCAGATCATCCCTTCGTTTGACATCCTGACGAGCGTGCCGCCGGTGCGCGAGGACGTCGAGCCGAGAAAGGCCCGCTCGTGCCGTGCCCGGCATGCGGCTTGGAGCATCGTACCATGTGTGACCCGCGAGTTCATCTGCATGCAACGTGCGTGCCGCATCGCCACGAAGCGCGCGCTTCTCGTGAGCATGCGCTTCGGCTTGGCGTCGGCGCGGCCATGTCGCGACGCGCCGCGGTTCCTGTGGCGGTCCTGCCGCTTGCGCCTGGCGTTCCGGTCGTCGCGAATATCTAAGTCGTGAGTTATCAGATATCCTCATATAAGCGATTGCAATGCGCCCGAGCGGGTATAGAGAATCCGAAACATGTCCGCCCCGACGCGACGACGGCGTCGCGCACGCGCGTCGCGCGACGCGCCCGGCGGGGCCGCGAACGCCACCATGGCCGAGAGAGGAAGCACGCGAGCATGAAGCAGTTCAAGACGGAGAGTAAGAAGCTTCTGGACCTCATGATCAACTCGATCTACACGAACAAGG
>CACZRK010000285.1 GCA_902783515.1 uncultured Coriobacteriaceae bacterium
CCGCCCGCGCGGGCGAGCCTGCGGGCGCTCCTCGCGGCGGCGAGCCGCATGCGAAGGCGGGACGACCCCCGCCTCGGAGAGTCGCCCCGCCCCGTTCGTCACGCCATGCGCGTCATATGCGCGTCACAGGTGCGTCGCCCTCGCGGGCGCCGCGGCCCGCGCTCGCGGACCCTAGTCCTTGCTCGCGGACGCGCTGTCGGCCTTAGAGGACGCCGCCTTGCTGTCGGCCTTGGAGGACGCGGCCTTGTCGACGGTCTTGGAGGACGCGACGACGTCGGCGCCGCCGATCCACTTCTCCTTGAGCTCGTCCATGGTGCCGTCGGACTCCATGTCGGCGAGCGCCTTGTTGATGGCGGTGGTCAGCGCCTTGTTGTTCTTGTTGACGATGATGCCGTACTGCTCGCCCGTCGCGATGACGTCCAGGATCTCGCAGTCGGTGTACTCGTTGGCGATCTGGTTGCGGGCGACCGGCTCGTCGTAGACGACGGCGGTCACCTGGCCGGTGCGCAGCGCGGCGAGGCACTCGACGGTGGTGTCGAACGGCGTGTACGCGCTGTCCTTCAGGTTCTCCTTGATCCACGCCTCGCCGGTGGAGCCGGACTGGGCGCCCACGGGCTTGCCGTCGATGTCGTCGCGCGAGGCGATGCCGCCGTCCGTCACGGCGTCCTTCATCACGACGATCGCGAGGTTGGAGTCGTAGTACGGGTCGGAGAAGTCAACCTGCTCGGCGCGGTCGTCGTCGATCGTGATGGAGCTGATGGACACGTCCATCTTCGTGCCGGCCGCCACCTGCGTCACGAGCGTGTCAAAGCTCTGAGCGGGCAGGAAGTTGCACTCCAGGCCCAGGCGGTCGCAGATCTCGCTCATGACGCCGTAGTCAAAGCCGACGATCTTGTCGCCGTCCTGGTACTCCATGGGCGGGTAGTCGGGCGAGCAGCCGATGGTGAGCTTGCCGGGCTCCACCAGCTTGTACTCGCTGGCGGAGCTGGCGCTCGCGGCGGCGCCGGAGGACGCGGTGCCCGAGCCGCCCGTGGACCCACCGGTCGAGCCGGTGCTGCCGCAGCCGGCCATGGCGATGACGGCCGGAGCGGCCGCGAGCGCGGCGCCGAGCGAGATGACGAAGTTCCTCCTGGTGTACTGGGGCATGTCGGTTCCTTCTCTCTTTCAGGTCTCACGTTAGTCGCGTCCGCTCGCGTCGCGCGCCACGCGGGGTGGCGGGCGGTCGGGCGGCCGCCGCGCGTCGCACGCCCTCTGCGGCGGCGCGTCGCGTGCTGGCACAAGCGCATGATAGGCTCCCCCGCGCCGCGCAACAAGCGCTCGGCCGCGTGCGCATGCCCTTCGGGTCGCCGCCGGGCCTGAGCGGCGCGCCGACGCCCCGGGCTTAGCGCGCCTCGCCGCGCGAGCGCCCCTTGCGCTCAAGGTTGCGCAGGTTGCGCACGGACGCCTCCATGCCGTACGGCACGTACCCCATGCCCTCCAGGTCGCTCGGCAGGTAGTCCACCAGGCTGAGCGACGCCGTCTGCTCCCAGCTCTCGGGCCGCGGGCCGGGCACGGCGTCGATCGCGTAGACGGTCGCCCCCTGCGCGCACAGCCGCTCCTCGTACTCGGTGACCGGCGCCTCGGGTCGCTCGGCGCGCGCGTCGTCGGAGCGCCACGTGACCTCGTAGCCGGCCAGCGCGAGCTGCGTGAGCGTGAACTCGCGGAACGGGAGGCTGTCCGTGCGGAAGCTCACCGTGCCGCCGGGGGCGAGCACGTCCCGGTACGCCATGAGGTGCTCGACGCTCGTGAGCCGGCGCGCGGCGTCGCGCTTGCGCGGGTAGGGCGTCGAGAAGTTCAGGTGGATCCTCGCGAGCTCGCCCGGCGCGAAGAACGACGTGACCGCCATGCCGGCGCCCGGCGCGAACACGGCGTTGCGCACGCCCGCCTCGGTCGCGTACTGCGCGGCGCGAGCGATGCAGTACGGCTCGCCGTCCACGCCCACGAAGAGCACGTCGGGCTCGCGACGGGCGGACTCGATCACGAAGGCGCCCTTGCCGCAGCCCAGGTCAAGCCGCACCTCGCGGTAGCGCGGGAGCACGTCGGCGGAGGCGCCCGGGTCGCCGAACGGCAGCGGGTGGCACGCCCGCGCCCAGTCGCCGCGCAGGTGGCGCGGGCAGACCTCGATGATGTCCGCGTAGCGCTCCAGGCGCTCCTCCAGCACGAAGCCCTTCGGCAGGCGCGCGTGCATGCCGTGCATCTAGTGACCCTCCCCCTTCAGGAACGCCTCCGCGGCGCGCGGGGCGCCCGCCAGGACCGAGACGCGGTCGGCGTACGTGAGCGGCGCGCCCTCCATCGTGCCGACCCAGGCGCCGCACTCGCGGGCCACGAGCGCGCCGGCGGCGAAGTCCCAGGGCGCCAGGCTCATCTCAAAGAAGAGGCCGTAGCGGCCGTCGGCCACGTAGCAGCAGTCGCAGGCGGCCGACCCGTCGCGGCGGATGTCGTTGAACTCGCGCGCGCGACGCGCCAGCAGGTCCATCGTGCGCTGATAGAGGTCCGGGAAGTAGGGCGACGACCCCACGCACACGAGCGCGTCGGCGAGCTGGACGTCCTCCACCTGCGGCAGCGCGACGCCGTTGCGGGTGGCGCCGTGCCCCGCCGCGGCGGCGTAGCACTCGTCGGAGAACGGTTCGTACACCACGCCCAAGACCGGGTCCGCGCCGTCCACGAGCCCGACCGACACCGCGCTCACCCCCGTGCCGTGCACGAAGTTCGCGGTGCCGTCGATGGGGTCTATGACGAAGCGCACACCGTCGCGCTGGCTGAGCTCGCCGCCCTCCTCGCACAAAAAGCCGACGCCCGGGAAGTCCGCCGCGAGCGCGGCGACCAGGCGGTCCTGCACCGCCCGGTCGTAGGCGGTCACCATGTCGCGGCGGCTCGTCTTGAGCCGCGTGCCGAGGTGCGCGCGGTCCGCCTGCGTCATGAGGCGCGCCGCGTCGCGCACGATCCGCTCGACGCGCGCGAGGTCGTCACGCGCGTCGCCCCTCGTCAGTCCCGCTGTCATCGACCCTGAGGCCCCCTTCGTGTCGTCATCGCGCGAGCCGCGCCCGTCCGCGCCCTACCTACGGGCGGTGCCGGCGCCTGCCGCGCCTGATGTCCACCAGCGTGTAGGCCGCCAGCGCGAGCCCGCTCGCGAAGCCTACCAGCCCGAGCAGCGGAACGCCAAGGATTCGGGGCTGCAGGCTCGTCGCACACAGGATGCACGAACCGACGAACAGCCCCGCCGCCATGATCGCGTAGGAGAACTGGCGCGCGACCGAGGTGAGCTCGCGACGGAATCCCTGGTCGATGCCCATGTTCGCCTCCAGGCGCACCTGGCCGCGCTGGAGCATCTCCAGCGTCTCGGTGATGCGCGAGGGCATGGCGGCCATCGCCTGGACGCTGTCGGCGCTGGACGTGGCGAGCTCGCGGAGGTAGTCGCTCACCTCGCGGGCGTCCACGCTCTCGCCGATGTACGTCGTGAGGACGCGCATGATGCTCACCTTGTCGGAGATGAGGCGGATCGTCCCCTCCAGCGTCACCAGGCCGCGCCCGAGCATCGTGACGCCGGGCGGCAGCTCAAAGCCGCACGAGCGCATCGTGGCGGACAGGTCGTTCATGAAGCCCGCGGTGTCAAAGCCCTGCAGGTCGGAGCTCAGGTACGTCGCGAGCAGCGAGTCGCAGGCGTCCAGCATGCCGGCGTGGTCCACGGCGCCGCTCGGGCGCACCATCTGCATGAGGTGGCGCTTCAGGGAGAACGAGTCGCGCTTGCCGACGTCCATGATGATGCGGCGCAGCGTCGCGCGGTCGCGGCTGGAGAGCTCGCCCATCAGGCCGAAGTCGATCCACTCGACGACGACCCCGGGGTCGCCCGGGTCGCCGTTGTCGGCGCCGCCCGCCTCCGCGCGCTCCTCGCCCTGAGTCTCGCCCGCCGCATCGCCTCGCGCCGCATCGCCCTGCGCGCCGCCCGCCTCCGCGCGCCGCAGCAGGATGTTGCCCGCGTGCGGGTCGGCGTGAAAGAAGCCGTCGTCCAGCATCTGGCACAGGTAGTTGTGCGCGATGCGGTAGCCCAGGTCCTCGCGCTGGCGGTCCGTGAGCGCGCCCAGCAGCGCGGCGTCGTCGGCGCGGGCGCCCGTCGCGAAGTCCATCGTGAGGATCGCGTGCGTGCTGTAGCGGGCGTAGCAGCGCGGGGAGGTGATCCCGGGGCGGTCGTGGTTGTTGCGCCAGAAGCGGTCAACGTTGCGCTCCTCGTTGGCGAAGTCCAGCTCCTGCAGCGAGGTGCGCTCCAGCTCGTCGACGAGCGCCTTGAACGAGAGGCCGCCGTCGTCCTGGCTCAGGTACTCGTAGAGGTCCACGACGTGGCGCATGAGGGCCAGGTCGCTCGCCACGCGCTCCACGACGCCCGGCCGCTGCACCTTGACCGCCACGACCGCCCCGTTCTCGCGCAGCGTCGCGCGGTGCACCTGGGCGACCGACGCCGAGCCGAGCGCGTGGTCGTCAAACGACGCGAACAGCTCGTCAACCGGGCGCCCGAGCTCGGCCTCCACGCGCTCGCGCACGACCTCGGCCGGCATGGGGCTCACGTTCGCGCGCAGGGCGGCAAAGGCGTCGCAGTACTCCTTGGGGAGCATGTCGGGGTGGCCCGAGGCGATCTGCCCGAGCTTCACGAACGTCGTCCCGAGGTCCTCCAGGATGGCGACGGCCTTCTCGGGCGTCAGGCCGGCGCGTATGTCGTGGCGCCGCAGGATCCCGACGATCTCCGCCAGCCGCGCCGCGCTGGACTCGTCGCCCCGCCCGCGCCTGGCCGCGCGCCGCACCGCGTCCCTCACGTCCGCCATGCCGAATCCCTCCTCGCTCGCGCCGTCCGGGCGCGTCGGCGCGGCTCACCCCGCACGCGCGCCCGGCGGCATCACTCAGATACCACATTCGGCGCGGATGCGTCGATGTGCTTGCGTCTACAATGGCCAGAACCATATAAGAGCGCTGGCGTATGAGAACAGGTCCCGGCCGTGCGGTCAATCATACCAGCGGAGCACGCGACGCCGCTGCGAAGTGGCCCGGGGACATGAGGAGAGGGTGCACGGGACATCATGAGCAGACTATCGATCAGCCCGCGGGC
>CACZRK010000286.1 GCA_902783515.1 uncultured Coriobacteriaceae bacterium
CCCGTTCATGCGCGCGATGCGTCCGGACAAGCTGACGCTCGCCGCGCTCGAGGCGACGCTGCGCTCCTACCTTGACGCGGACGCGGCGTGGCACGAGGTCCCCGTGCTCGCGATGCTGAGCGCGCCGGAGGGCGACCTGCGCGCGCGGGCAGACCGCGTGGCCGCGCGCGTGACGACGCTCGTCGGCGACCTGCCGGCCGGTGTCACGCTGGACGTCGCGCGGGCGACGTCGTTCGTCGGCGGCGGCGCGCTGCCGACGACGGAGATCCCGACGTGGGTCGTGCGCCTGCGCGTGGCGGGCGTCGTGCCCAACGAGCTGCGCACGCGCCTGATCGAGCGGCCCGGCAGGCCGATCGTGACGCGCGTGAGCGACGACTGGCTCGTGTGCGACGTGCGGACGCTCGTGGACGAGGGCGACGAGGAGGAGCTTGCGCGCGGCGTCGCCGAGTTCGCGGGCGCGGGCGCCGCGGGACGGCCGGACGCCGCCCCGGCGCGGTAGGACGGAACACGGACCTGCGGCGCGAGCCGCGAGGAGGCCAACATGGACGTGACACGGCAGCAGGCGGGCGAGGCCGCGGCGACGACGGGGGAGACCCCGGTCATCGTCGGCACGGCGGGGCACGTCGACCACGGCAAGAGCTCGCTGGTCCTGCGCATGACGGGGACGGACCCGGACCGCCTGCCGCAGGAGAAGTCGCGCGGCATCACGATCGACCTCGGCTTCGCCGAGCTTGACCTGCCAAGCGGGCGCATCGTCGGCCTGGTGGACGTCCCGGGCCACGGCCACTACGTGCGCGCGATGGTCGCCGGCGCCACGGGCGTGGACGTCGCCCTGCTCGTCGTGGCCGCCGACGACGGCGTCATGCCCCAGACGCGTGAGCACGTGCGGATCCTGCAGCTGCTGGGCGTTCGCCACATGGTCGTCGCGCTCACGAAGGCCGACCTCGTGGACGAGGACTGGCTCGCGCTCGTGCAGGCGGACGTGGAGGACTACCTCTCGGGCACGGCGTTCGCCGGCGCGCACGTGCTGCCGGTCTCCAGCAGGACGGGCGCGGGCGTGGACGCGCTCATGGCCGAGCTTGACCGCCTGGTGGCCGAGGTCCTCGCGTCCGGCGTCGTGGAGCGCCGCCTCGGGCAGCCCGCGCGCCTGCCGATCGACCGCTCCTTCAACGTGGCCGGCATCGGCGCCGTCGTGACCGGCACGACGCGCGCCGGCGCGTTCGCGCCGCAGGACGCGGTGGAGATCTATCCGAGCGGCGTGCGGGCGCGCGTGCGCAGCGTGCAGGTGCACGGCCACGACGTGCCGCTCGCGCAGGCGGGCCAGCGGACGGCGCTGAACCTGACGGGCGTCTCCCTGGAGGACCTGCCGCGCGGCTGCACCGTCGCCGCGCCCGGCAGCCTCGGGTCCTGCGACCGGTTTGACGCGACGCTGACGTGGCTCGGCCGCGACGGGCACGAGAAGTCGCTCGCGTCCGGCGACCGCGTGCACGTCTGCACGGGCACCTCGCAGGTGCTCGGTCGCGTGCTGCTCTTTGACGGCGCTGGCGAGCTCGCCTGCGGCCAGATGGCGCAGGTGCAGGTCCGCATCGAGGAGCCGCTCGCGCTGCGCCCGCACGACCGCTTCGTCGTGATGGCTTACTCCCCGGTGGAGCTGGTAGGCGGCGGGGAGGTCCTGATCGCCAACCCGCAGCGGCGCACGACGCTTGACGCCGGCGCGCACGAGCTGCTGGACGCCATCGCCGCCGGTAACGACGAGGCGGCCGTCCGCGCGTACGTCCGCGGCCGCGAGCTTCCCGTGACGGCGGGTGAGCTCGCGTCGCGGCTCGGCGTCGCGCCGTCCGTCTGCACGCGCGTGCTCGGCCAGATGGTCGCCGACGGATCGGCGGTCGAGCTGCGCGGCCGCGCGGGCGGTGACGCCGGCGTGCTGGATCCGTCGGTCGTCGACGAGGTCGTGCGTCGCTGCGTCGCGCACCTCACGGACGCGTGCGCGGCCGAGGACGCCCAGGGGGTGCCGATCTTCACGCTGCGCGACGCCGTCTGCCCGCGCATGGGCGACGACGCGTTTGCCGCGATCGCCGGCATCGCGCAGGCACGAGGCTCCGTGGCGTCCTTCGGGTCCAACCTCGTGCCCGCCGACCGCCTGGAGGCGCTCGCCGCCTGGGAGCGGTCGCTCGAGGACGGTCTGCTCGCGACGATGGCTCGCCTCGGCGTCGCGTCCCCCTTTGACGAGGAGCTAGCGGCGGCGGCCGGCATGAGCGTCGCGAACGTGCGGCGTGCGCTCGCGGGCCTGCAGGGTCGCGGGCTCGTCGAGGAGGTCGCGCCCACCTACCATCTGCCTGCGGACGCCTACCGGGACGCGCGCGAGCGCGTCGCCGAGGCGATCCGCGCCGCCGGCGGCACGGCGACGGCAAGCGACCTGCGCGAGGCGTTGGGGCTCTCGCGCAAGTATGCGCTGCCGGTGCTGGAGCACCTGGACAAGGCCGGGTTCACGACGCGCGACCGCGAGGACCCGAACCTGCGTCGACTCGTCGAGGGCTGAGCGCGGCGGACGCCCGAAGTGCGGAGCGCGTGTGTGGCGGTCATGGTGCTTCTGAGGTGAGATTCGCGTCGCCTCGGCCGCCTCGGCCGCGCGCGTCATGACTTTCGTATAGTATGGGACTGCTGCAGGTCGTGCTGCCGCATGGAGATGGATGGATCCTGGTGGGTCCCGCGGTCCTCAAAACCGTTGTGGGGCGTGCAGAGCGTCTCGGATGAGTTCGATTCTCATACGTCTCCGCCATGTGTCATCTAGCTGCGGAAATGCCCTTCAGATTTTCCGCGTGGGCTAATGTGGGCGCTCAAAGCCTATGTCGCGAGCGCGGGTGATGGCTCGCGGAGAGACGGGTCCCGGTTGCATGGAGCTTCCGGGGCCCGTCTTCGTTCGTCCCGGCAGCCTGACGCCCGCCTCGCGACGCGCCGTCGTCCTGAGCGTGCGCCCGCGTGCTCGCGTGAGAGATGGGGAGGTCCCGTCATGTCCCTCGCACTGCGCCCCTTCGTCTTCTGGGGCTTCGCCTGCACGAGCGATGCGATGGCCGCGGCCGACGCATGCTCGCGCGCGGGCGTGCCCGCCCGTCTCGCGCAGCGTCCCGCGGCGCTCGGCGACGTCGCCGAGTGCGGGACGGCCCTGCGCGCCCGTCCGCAGGACGAGGAGCGCGTGCGCCTGGTGCTCGCCGAGGCGGGCATCGCCGCGTCGGGAAGCTGCCGCCAGGACGACCTCACCGTCGCGTAAGCCGCGGGCGCCGTGCGTGCGGGCGCGTCCTTGAGGGGCGGGATGAC
>CACZRK010000287.1 GCA_902783515.1 uncultured Coriobacteriaceae bacterium
CAGAAGACGATCACGTAGATGGCGGCGACCACCAGCAGGAAGACGAGCTCGGTGTCCTCGCTGCCGACCATCGCCGCGGAGTCATACAGGCCGTGCAGGAAGACCGAGAGCACGTAGCCGATCACGATGCACGCCGCGCCTGCGATGTCATGGCCGCGCGTCGAGAGGAGCTTCGCCTCACCGTAGAGCATGCCGAACAGCACGGCGAAGCCCATGTGCGCGGGGATGGCCATGAGGGCGCGGCCGAAGAGCACGCCGGGTCCGTACATGAGCCCGTACATGACGTTCTCGGTCGCCGCGAAGCCCAGCGAGGTGAACACCGCGTACACGACGCCGTCAAAGCGCGCGTTGAACGCCGGGTGGCTCCACGTCTGACGCGCCATGAGGGCGTACTTGAGCCCCTCCTCCACCACCCCCACGACGAGGAAGTCGCTCACGACCGTGAACCTCGCGCTGTTCGGGTCAAGGCCGGAGAACAGGCCGAGCGTGGCCATGCCGACCTCCTCGAGAATCCCGGCGAAGGCCGCCGCGATGACGCCCATCGTGACGAGGCGCCAGAGCAGCTGTGCCGGCTCCTTGTCCAGGCGGTCCTGGCGATAGACGTACACCATGAGCGCGATTGCCGGCGCGATGGCGAGCGCGAGGAAGCCGTACACATACAAGCTCAGACCGCCCATGATGAGAAACACGTGAAACCCCTTCTGACCTGCGGTGAATGCTTCCGACCTGCCGATGCCCGCGAGTCCGCGAGCCTGCGCTCCCGCAGGCCCGTGCGCTACCGGCGAGCTACCGGTGCGCTACCGGTGCGCTACCGGTGCGCGGCCTCGCCCCGCATCGACATGTGGTGAGCTTAGCGCATGGGAGCTTAGCGCATGGCCGGCGCCGGGGAAAGGCGTCCGGGGCTGGCGGCGCGTCGCGCATGCAGACGCGCCCGCAGGCCGAGGTTCCGGCTTGCGGGCGCGTCATCAGCGTCGCGCGTGGTTGGTCACGCCGCCGTGCGAGGGCGGTCTAGAGGCTGGCGACGTGGTTGCCGCACACGTAGCCCATCGTGTGGCACCGGCCGAGCGACATGCCGGGCACGGTCATGGGGTAGTCGGGCGAGCCGTAGAAGTTGCCGGCGAGGTTGCCGATGGCGAACAGGCCGGGGATCGGCGTGCCGTCGGCGCGCACGACCTGCATGTTCTCGTCGACGTTTACGCCCTTCATGATCGCGGAGAGGCCGATGTGGCGATGCATGCCGTAGAACGGGGGCTGCGTGATCGGCACGAGCCACTTCGCCTCCTTGCCGAAGTCCTCGTCCACGCCCTTCTCGCACAGCTCGTTGTAGCGGTCGACCGTCTTGACGAGGGTCGCGGGGTCGATGCCGACCTTCTCGGCGAGCTCCTCGATCGTGTCGGCCTTGTAGGTGGCGATGAGGCCCTCGTACACGCCGACCTTCTCGCCGTCCTCCTCGGGCATGTACGCCTTGATGGCCTCCTCGTCGTAGAGCTTGCCGGGCCAGTCGGCGCAGGCGGTCATGTAGTTGGCGTCAAAGATCTGCGTGTAGTGCCCGCAGTCCTGCGCGCCGCCCAGGAAGTTGCTGAGCACGGACATGCCGGCGCGCTTCTCGTTCACGAAGCGGGTGCCGTCGTCCTTCACGGCGAGGAAGGGCATGTCGCACATCGCGCCAGGGCCGCCGTCAAAGTCGTGCAGGACGCGGGTGGGGCAGACGTCCTCCATCGCGCCGCCGGCCCAGACGATCATCTTGTGGCCGTCGCCCGTCTTGCCGTGCTGCTTGCGATAGATGTTGCTCATCTCGGGCGCGTAGTAGGACATCATGTCGTCGTCGTTCATGAAGTCGCCGGTCGCCATGATGACGCCCTTGGCGGCGTTGAACTGCACGTAGGCGCCGTCGGCGTTCTGCGCGATCACGCCGGTCACGCCGCCGTCGGCCGCCTGGACCAGGCGGACGGCCGGCGTCTCGTAGAAGACCTCCAGGCCCTGCCCCTCCATGTACGCGCAGATGTCCTGCATGCCGTTGCCGGTGTTGTACGGCTTGGGGCCGAAGTCAAAGGCGAAGTAGCTCACCGCGTAGCCGTCGATGGTCTGGATGGCGCTCGTCCACTTGGCGGTGCTGTCCACCATCTGGGCGCCGGCCTGCTCGCCGAGGTCCCACAGCCACTTGAGGGCCTCGCCGGAGTTCTGGGACCAGATCTTCACCTGGTCGCGGCGGCTGCGGAAGTCGCAGTCCTGGTTGATGAGGGACTCGAGCGCGGCGACGCCGGCGGGGTCGGACTGGTCGAGCAGGACGGAGTCGCAGGTGTTGCCCTGGCTCACCGCGGTCGCCTCCTTCTGCAGGAGCGCGACCTTGGCGCCTGCCTGGAACGCGGCGATCGCCGCGGGCACGCCGGCCGCGCCGGCGCCCACGACCACCACGTCGTAGTCGTGGGTCTCGGTGACGTCGGCGATGGGCTCGGGCGTCGAGAAGAACGAGGGCGTGGGCGTCGTGTTCTTGACGCCTGCGCCGTCGCTGCGGGCGAGCGCCGCGCTCGGCGCGACGGCTGCCGCCGCGGCGACCGCTGCGACTGCCGTTGACCCCTTGATCATGCTGCGACGCGTGATGCTGTGCTTCATGACGATCTCCTCCTTGTGTTGACGCCCGTGCGCTGGCGCTTTCCCCGTGCGGCCGGCCGGGGCGTATGCAACCACGTGCTACCGTCGCGCTACGTGCCCGTGACATCGTCTGCCGCGGCATCGCGAGCGGCTGCGTGCGGCCCGTCCGGCCTGTCACTCGTCACGGTATGGGCGTGAGTGCGTGCGTGCCATCGTCTGCATGATCGTCGCGGGGGTCAAAGTCGTAACCTCGCGCATAACCATGGGTCTGACCTGCGACGTTCATGCCTGTCAAGCGAGCGCGTGCGACGGCCGATGCGCGAGGTCGCGCACCCCGGGCCATGCGTGCGGGACGCTGGTATACTCGGGCGCCAGGGACGTCGGGGCGGTGAGGGCCAGGACGCGGGGCATTCGTGCGCGCGGGGCGCGACGAAGGGAGAGCGAGTGAGGGCGATGGCGGGGAGTCTCATGGGGGTATGGGCCGACCTTCCGTGGCGGCGGAGCGGCGTCGTGGCGTCACGCCTCACGGCGGCACTCGCGCTCGCGCGATCGTCATGCGCCACCGCAACCACGCCCGCCGGCGACGAGGTGCCGGGCGCCGAGCCCGCCGAGCCCGCGGGCGTCACGGGCCCCGCCGCGGACGCGCTCGACCGTCGCATTCACCTGCCTGCGCTGTGCTGGTGGTTCATGGGCCTCGCCGTCTATCGTGCCTGGATCGAGGTCGCGTTCGTGGGCTCGTTCGTGCCCTATCCCAGGCCGTTCCCCATGCGCACGGCATACGACGTCACCTGCGTGGTCACGCTGCTGCTCTGCGCGCTGTGCGCGTCTCGCCTGTCGCCCCTGCACGCCTCGCGGCTCGTGCGCGTCGCCTGCCCGACGACGATGGCGCTGGCGAGCGCCGCGGGCTTCGTGTGCCTGTGGCGCCCGGAGCTGGCTGGGGTGGTCGCCCCGCCCGCCGCGGTGATGGGCGGCGTGGGCGTCGCGCTCATGATCCTGCTCTGGTCCGAGCTCTACGGATGCCTGAACCCCGTGCGCATCGCCCTGTACTACGCGCTCAGCCAGCTGGTCGGCGCGGCGATCATCTGGACGCTGCGCGGCTTTCTGACCCCGTGGCTCGCCGTCTATACGTGTCTGCTGCCCGTCGTCTCGCTCGTCATGCTGCGCCATGCGTTTCTGTGCGTCCCCGCCGAGCACCTCCCCCGGGCGACGCGCGCGCGGTTCAGCTTCCCCTGGAAGCCCGTGGCGCTCGTGAGCGTGTATGCGTTCGCCTTCGGCATGCAGGAGGCGAACCTCTACGCGTACGCGGGGCCGCACTCCAACCCGGGGATGGCCCTCGCCGCCCTGATCGTGGTCATCGGCATCCTGCTGCTCGGGCGATGGGTGGAGTTCGGGACGATCTACTCCGTGTGGCTGCCCGGCCTCATGATGGTGTCGCTGGTCGTGAGCATCGTCGCACCGCTCGGCTCGTTCGCGACGAGCCAGCTCGCGGGCCTGTCGTACGGCGCGGCCGAGATCTTCATCATGACGATGATCGGCTCGATCTGCTACCGCTACGGCGTGAACGCGGTCTGGATCTTCGGCATAGAGCGCGGCGTGCGCCTCACGGCGATGATCCTCGGTCGCACGCTCGGCGCCGTCGCCTTTACCTGGGAGGTCTCCGCGGTCGTCATCGTAGCGGCGGCCGTCGGGACCTGGCTCATCTTCTCCGAGCGGGGGCTCTCGGCCGACTGGGGCATCGTCCTCTACGAGGAGGGCGACGACCTCTACCGGACCGCGCTCATGAACGCCCGGGCCCGCGCGTGCGGGGCGCTCGCCCGTGCCCATGGCCTCACCGAGCGCGAGGGCGAGGTGCTGCTCCTGCTGGCCAATCGCAAGGGCGCCGCCGAGATCGGCAACGAGCTCTGCATCGCCAACGGCACCGCGAAGGCGCACATCCGCCATGTCTATCACAAGCTGGGGATCCACTCGCGCGATGAGCTGCACGCGCTCGTGGATGAGGCGATCGAGAAGGAGCGGGGCTGAGGCGCGGGCGCGAACGGCGTCGAGAGGACCGCCGGCGACGGCGCGATGTCGTTCTGCAGTTCGAGCGTGACGTCAGGAGACTCAAGGAGGGGCCCAGTCCCGAAGGGCAGCTTGAGCAGCTGCCTTGTCTCCCTTTCTGAGGCCGCGTCCCGTCGGCCTACAGGCCGTGCTTCGCGAGGCGCTCGCGATAGATCTCGTTGACGATGAGGCTCATCTGCGAGCGGGCCTCCTCGTCGGGCTCCTCGGCGCGGGAACCACGATGACGGTGCGGCTGCCGCGTCGTCTCGCCTTGCCCGCCGAGCACGCCCGCCCGGTGCGTCAGGGTCGGCCAATTTGACCCTCGCGCGCCTGCATGGCGCCGCGCGCTGATAGCATGGTCGCATGCATCTGCCATCGTGCCATCGGGGAGGTCGCCATGCTGCCCACTAGTAGTCACGCACGCACGACGCTTGCGCGCACAACGCGAGCGGTCGCGCTCGCGCTCGTCCTCGCGTGCGCCGCCGCGCTGCTGGCGCTCGCCGCCGCGGCCGTGCCGACGACGGCGCTCGCGAAGAGCTATGAGATGACCCACGTCAGCATTGACGCCACGGTCCAGACGGACGGCGCCCTGGATGTCCAGGAGGCGCGCACCTTTGACTTTGACGGGAACTTCCACCAGGTCTACTGGGACCTGCCGACCGAGAACGTGGACGCCATCACC
>CACZRK010000288.1 GCA_902783515.1 uncultured Coriobacteriaceae bacterium
GCCGGCGAGCAGGCCGACCGCATCGTTCGTCACGTAGCTGGAGGAGCCACCCTGCTGCTCCCAGTGGCCGTTGTTGAGGCACACGACGCCGGCCATGATGCCGTCGGTCACCGTGGCGACCGCGCGGTGCTCGCCGCGGTCGTTGTACACGACCACGTCGTCGCCGTCGGCGATGCCGCGCGCAGCGGCGTCCTGCGCGTTCATCACGCAATCGGCGCGCGCCGAGCCGGCGGCGACCATGGACTCCAGGTTGGCGAAGGAGGAGTGGACCTCCATCATCGTCTTGCGCTGCACGGCGGCCAGCGGGTAGGTCGCGGCCAGGTCGGGCGCGCCGGCCACGCTCTCGGGCGCGACGTTGTAGCACGGCACCGCGGGGTGGCCCTTGGCGAGCCACGACGGCTGGTACATCTCCGCCTTGCCCGTCGCGGTCGGGAACACGCCGTCGGCGTAGGGCACGAACTCGGGCGGCATCGCGTCGATGGTCTTCTCCTGCTGCAGCTGCTCGTAGGTGTAGCCGGTACCCTCCAGGGCGCGGCGCACGCACTCCTCGTTGGTCACCTGGAAGTCGTCGCCGAAGCCCATGCGCTCGGCGAGCCGGGAGAAGATCCACAGGTCGTCGTGGGCCTCGCCGGGCGCGTCCACGGCCTTCTCGGACAGCTGGATCAGGTGGCTGCGGCTGGAGCACAGCAGGTCCTCGGTCTCAAACACCGCGGCGCACGGCAGCACGAGGTCGGCGTAGAGCGCGGTGGAGGTCACGAACGTGTCGATGACGCACACGAACGGGATCTTCTTGAGGGCCTCCTTCACGGCGCCGGTGTTGGGGAACTGCGTCATCGGGGACTCGCGATAGCTCACGAAGACCTTGATGGGGTTGGGCTTGTCCGCGCACACGTACTCGCCGAACTTCACGCGCGGCAGCGTGGGCAGGTCGGGCAGCGGGTCGGGGTTCTTCCAGATCGGCGCGGTCTTCACCTGGTGCGAGATGCCGCCCGCGTCGTAGATGCCCGTGCCGCGGCGCCCGACCTGGCCGCAGAAGTTCGCGAGGTTCACGTGCGTCGCCACCGCGTCGGTGCCGTACGTGATGCGCATGAAGCCGCCCATGTTGTCGATGATCATGGCCTTGTCGGCGCCGGCGTAGGCGCGGGCGAGGCGCTCGACCGTCTCGGCGGGCACGCCGGTCTCCGCCTCCACGGCCTCGGGCGTCCAGGGGTCGGCCTGCTCGACGGTCAGGTCGTACACGGTCGTCATGCCGGCGACGGCCTCGTCATCCACGTCGGCGACGGACAGCGCGGGCGTGACGCCCTCGGCGTCGTGGCGGGCGAGCGCGCCGGTCGCCGCGTCCCAGACGGCGTAGCTCGTCGCGTCGGCCTCGTCCATGAGCACCTGCGCGCCGTCGGCGCCCACCAGGCACGGCGCGGTGGTGTGGGCGCGCAGGAAGTCGTCGTTCTCCAGGCCCTCGCTGACGATCACGCGCAGCATGCCGAGCGCCAGCGCCGCGTCGGTGGTCGGACGGATAGGCACCCACTCGGACGCCGCGGCGGCCGACTCGCTGCGCACCGGGTCGATGACGACCACGGTGCCGCCCCTGTCCATGCACGCCTTGAAGCGCTCCCAGTAGCCGCCCATCGTGACCATGGGGTTGTTGCCCCACACGAGGATGAGGTCGCTCTCGGCGATCGTGTTGCGCGTGTCGTGGTTGCGCTCGCCCCAGATGGGCGTGAGGCCGCCGTTGGCGCCGGCGCAGCACAGCGTGCCCGTGAGCGACGTGAAGCCGCCCGCGCGGCGGATGAACGCCATGGAGACCGCCCCGGCGACCGTGTGGAAGTTGCCGGCGTGGTTGTCAAAGATGACGCTCTGGTTGCCGTCGGTGTCGATGGCGTCCTGGATCTTGCCGGCTAGCAGGTCAAGCGCCTCGTCCCACGAGATCGGCTTCCACGCGTTGGAGCCCTTCTCGCCGTCGCGCAGCAGCGGCGTCGTGACGCGGTCGGCCTGGTTGAGCCAGTCGACGCGGGAGAACCCACGCATGCAGGGCGCGCTCTCGTTGTTCTTGCCGATGCCCACGCGCACGACCTTGCCGTCCTTCACGTAGGCGCACAGGTTGTGGTGCTGGCACTCCGGCGAGCACGCGGCGTAGAACTTCTCGCAGTCCTCAAAGAACGCGTCGTCCTCGTCGGCGTCCTCGGCGAGGGTGCCCGCCGTGGCGTCCAGGTTCGCGGGGTCGGCGAGAACCTCCTGCGCGCTCGTCCCCAGCATCGCGAACCCGGCGGCAGTGATGCCCGCGTACTTCGCGAAGGCACGGCGGCTCAGCGTCGTCCTGCCGGCGGCGCGCTCCTGCGCCCACATGTCATCCATCGTGATCTCGTGCGACGACGCCTCATGCGTGTTCGTGTCCATGCATCCTCCCATGTTTGCTCCCCCAGATATGGTGTGCGCGACATGCGCGCGTGCGGCGCGCGACACGCCCTCCCCCCATCGTCCGCCGGGCGCGTGCCCACCGGACCCCGCGGCCGTTCCCGGCGGCCGCGAACGCCCGCCGGCGGCGGACGACCCGGCATGCCGGCCGCCCCGCTCGACGCGGGCAGCGATACTGTAGGAAACGTGGAGATTGCGGTCAATCCGACCCGGCCGAAGCTATCGATGACCGATAGTTGGGGTGCCGGTCGGGGCGTCGCCTGCCTCGCGCGGGGATCGCGGGCCTGCGAGACGAAGATGGCGTCAAGAGGGGATGGGGGACACGATGACGGGACCTACCGCCTCCGAGCGGGCGCTCGCGCAGCTGCTCGCGGCGTTCGGCGCCGGCGCGCTCACGCGCGCCGAGGTGGGGCGCATGGAGCTGCCGGAGGGCGTCACGGCGGCGGTCGCCTGGCGGATGGGCGCCGTGCTGCGCTACGCGCGCCACGTGGACCTCCCCTTCGGCCAGACGCTGCCCGACGGCGCCTCGCGGAGCTGGTTCTTCCACACGCAGCGTCTGGACGCGCTGCTCCAGTCGTGCCTGATGACCGGCACGAACAACCCGCACGTGACGACGACGCTCCAGCTGCCCGAGGGGCGGCACGTGCGCACGGACCTGCTCATGCGGGACTGCCGCGCCGCGCTCTCGGACATGGGCGCGCGCGTCGCGCCCGATCGGTTCGCGCGCGTCGTGCTGGAGGTGGACGCGCCCGCGACCGACGCGGAGCGACTCGCGCTGCGCGCCTTCGGCCTCATGGACGCCGCGCACGTCCGCGACGAGCCCGCGGTAACGGCGGACGCCGCGCTTGCCTGGCACGACGAGCTCCTCGCGCCGGCGGACGCACGTCACGGCGACCGCGAGGCGTCGCGCGCGGCGATCCAGGCGATCCTTGCGGGCACGGCGACCATGAACGTCTTCGTGCGCGCGGTCGTCTGCCAGCTCGCGTGCATGGAGGCCCGTCCGTTCGCGACGGGCAACGCCCTCGTCGGGTCGCTGCTCGCCACGCGCGTGCTGCGTGAGGGCGGGATGGCCTTCATGGCGTGGCTGCCCCTGCTTGACTTCCTCGTGCGCTGGCGGCGCGGGGAGCCGACCGCGCCGGCCTACCAGCCCCGGCGCGCGCCCGAGGCGTGCGTCGTCCCGACCGGCGGCACGC
>CACZRK010000289.1 GCA_902783515.1 uncultured Coriobacteriaceae bacterium
CCCTCGCGTTTGTTGTGGGGACTGCTGGCGTCGAGACGAGACGGGTCCAGCGGATCCGGCGTCGTCAGGGGCGTTGGGGGGATCTTCCACGACCACCTACGCTGCGACGGCAGTCCGCGCCGCGTCGACCGCCCAGAGACAAAAAGAAGGGGATGACCTGAGGTCATCCCCTTCTTTCAGCGAATCAGATTCGCTTGTCTGGAAGCAAAACTAGATCTTACGGACGTTGCTGGCCTGCAGCTTGCCGTTCTGGCCGGTCGTGATGTCGAACTCGACCTTCTGGCCCTCGTCGAGGGTCTTGAAGCCGTCCATCTGGATCTCGGAGAAGTGGACGAACAGGTCGTCGCCGTCCTCACGAGAGATGAAGCCGTAGCCCTTGTCCGGATTAAACCACTTAACAGTACCCTGAGCCATGTCTTGCCTTTCTTTCTTACCCCGAGGGGCAACCAAGCATGGGCCACGTCTGACCCTTGCACAAACGCACCGCAGATTGCAATGCGTGAACCATCATACTTGTTCTCACGATGCTTTGAGCGCACAACGGCAATTTTTTTGAGAAACCTTGCGCCGCCAAACCCTCTCCGCAAATCGCGGGCAGGCACGCCGCTCGCGGACAGCACGAGGCCGCCCGCGCTCAAGCGCGGACGGCCTGTGACAGACATCCCGCGACGCGTCGCGAAGCTAGGCTCCCTAGCGAGGCCACTCCCCCGGCAGGCCCGCGAGTCGCTCGGCGGCGGCGACGGTGTTCAGCATGAGCATCGCGCGCGTCATCGGTCCCACGCCGCCTGGCACGGGCGTGATGGCGCTCGCGATCGGCTCCACCTGGGCAAAGTCCACGTCACCGCACAGCCTGCCGTCCTCGTCGCGATTCATGCCGACGTCAATGACGACGGCGCCCTCGCGCATCCAGTCGGCCTTCACGAGCTTGGCGCGGCCGATGGCGCTGATCACGACGTCTGCGCGCTGCGCCGTCTCCGCCTTGTGCGGCGTCTTGCTATGACAGATCGTGACTGTCGCGTCCGCCTCGGTGAGCATGAGGAGCAGCGGCTTGCCGACCAGCACGGAGCGGCCGAACACGGCGACCTCCTTGCCCGCGACGTCGATGTCGTACTCGCGCAGCAGGCGCATGACCCCGGCCGGAGTGCAGGGGCGCGGCCCGGGCAGGCCGAGCACGAGGCGGCCGAGGTTCACCGGATGCAGGCCATCCACGTCCTTCTCGGGCGAGATGTGCTGGATCGCGCGCTGAGCGTCGATGTGCGCGGGCAGCGGCATCTGGACGAGGATGCCGCTCACGCGCGCGTCCCCGTTCAGGCGGTCGAGCAGGGCCTCGAGCTCCTCCTGGGTCGTCGTGGCAGGCAGGTCAAAGTCATGCGTCTCAATGCCGCACTTCGCGCAGTCGCGGCGCTTGTTGCGCACGTACACCTCGCTCGCCGGGTCGTTGCCCACGAGCACCACCGCCAGGCCGCAGCTGCTGCCGCGCACGTGCAGGCGCTCGGCGCGCGCGGTCGCCTCGGCGAGGACCTTAGCGGCGACGGCCTTACCGTCAAGCAGCACCGCCATCAGAAGAGCCCCGATATCGTGCCGTTGTCGTCCACGTCGATGCGCTCGGCGGCCGGATGCTTGGGCAGGCCGGGCATCGTCATGATCGCGCCGGTCAGCGCGACGACGAAGCCCGCCCCCGCCGCCACGTGCACGTCGCGCACGGTGATGCGGAACCCCTCGGGCGCGCCGAGCTTGGTCTGGTCGTCCGTGAACGAGTACTGCGTCTTGGCGATGCAGACGGGCAGGGTGCCGAAGCCGTTCGCGTCCAGCTGGGCGAGCTGCTTCTCGGCGGCGGGCGTGAAGTCCGCGCCGTCGGCGTGATAGACGCGACGCGCCACCGTATCGATCGCCTCGCGCACGGGGACGCCCGTCTCATAGGAGAAGGAGAAGTCGCTGGGCTGGTCCACGAGCTCCAGCACCTTGCGGGCAAGGTCCAGGCCGCCCTCGCCGCCCTTCGCCCAGACCTCGGAGAGGCTCACGTTCACGCCGAGCTCGGCGCAGCTGCGCTCCACGAGCGCCAGCTCCGCCTCCGTGTCGGTCGGGAAGCGGTTGATCGCCACGACGCACGGCAGGTGGAACACGTCGCGCATGTTGCCGACGTGGCGCAGCAGGTTGGGCAGGCCGGCCTTGAGCGCCTCCAGGTTCTCCTCGCCGAGCTCGCCCTTGGGCACGCCGCCGTTGTACTTGAGCGCGCGCACGGTCGCGACGATCACGACGGCATCCGGCCTGATCCCCGCCATGCGACACTTGATGTCACAGAACTTCTCCGCGCCGAGGTCGGCGCCGAAGCCGGCCTCCGTGACGACGACGTCGCCGTAGTGCATGGCCATGCGCGTCGCCATCACCGAGTTGCAGCCGTGGGCGATGTTGGCGAACGGCCCGCCGTGGACGAACGCGGGCGTGCCCTCCAGCGTCTGCACGAGGTTCGGCTTGAGCGCGTCCTTGAGCAGCGCCGCCATAGCGCCCTGGGCGTGCAGCGCGCCGGCCGTGACCGGCTGCTGGTCGTAGGTGTACCCGATGACGATCCGGGCGAGGCGCTCCTTCAGGTCGCGCACGGAGGTGGACAGGCACAGCACGGCCATGACCTCGGAGGCGACCG
>CACZRK010000290.1 GCA_902783515.1 uncultured Coriobacteriaceae bacterium
ATCTGCGCGCCGGCGCGCGCGTGGCTGACGGCCTCGTTGCACAGCAGCTCGAGCGTCGGGTCGTTCATGACGCTGCCGTGCTCGTCCAGCTTGCCGCAGTGGCCATGGCTGGTGTACTCGCACATGCAGACGTCGGTGATCACGAACATGCCGGGGTGCTCGGCGCGGATGAGGCGGACGGCGTCCTGCACCACGCCGTGGTCGTCCCAGGCCTCGCTGCCGACCTCGTCCTTGTGGCGCGGCACGCCGAACAGGATGATCGCGGGGATGCCGCAGGCCTCAAGCTCGGCGACCTCCTCGCCGACCTTGTCGACGGAGACACGGTACACGTCGGGCATGCTGGGGACCTCCTCGCGCACGCCGGTGCCCGGCACGACGAAGAGGGGGTAGATGAAGTCCTTCGCGGAGAGCTCCGTCTCGCGGACGAACTGGCGCAGGGTCTCGCTCGCGCGCATGCGGCGCGGGCGGTAGGCGGGGAACGAGCCGAGGTTTGCCATGCTCATGGCAGGTGCTTCCTTTCATGTCGTGCGCGCGGGGACGCCCCGCCCGCCGTGGGGGCGAGCGAGGCGTCCGGTCGCGCGACGCCGGTGTGCCGGGCGGACGGGTCAGCCGCCCGGCGGGACGCTACCGCGCGGGGGTGGCGATGCCGATCTCCTCGTCGGTGAGGTAGCAGGCGGGGTCGGGCGCCCAGAGGTCGCCGTAGTACGCCTCGGCGCGGGCGCGGAAGTTGCCGCCGCAGATGCCGAGCCACTTGCACTCGTGGCAGCGGCCCTTGACCCACGGCTTCTTGTCCTTGAACTTGGCCATGCGCGCGCTGGCCTCGGTGTCCCCGCTCTTGTCGGTCCAGATCTCGCTGAAGGGGCGGTCCTTGACGTTGCCGAAGGAGAAGTCGCGGCTGAACTGGTCGGCGTAGACCTCGCCGTCCCAGCTCACGCACGCGATGCCGTTGCCCGAGGAGTTGCCCTGGTTCATCTGCAGCAGCTCCAGGACGGCCGCGGCGCGCTCGGGGTCCTCCTTCAGCAGCTCCTGGTAGACGAAGACGCCGTCGGCGTGGTTGTCCACGGTCAGGATCTCGGGGTGGCCGCCCTCGTCAAACCACTGCTTGGTGCGGTCCATGATGAGGCGGACGGCCTGGCGGGTCTCCTCGTGGGTGAGGTCCTCGTCGATCATCTCGGAGCCGCGGCCCGAGTACACCAGGTGGTAGAAGCAGGCGCGGTTGATGTGCTCGCGCTGCATGAGGTCAAAGATGTCGTTGATCTCGCGCCAGTTGTGCTTGTTGATCGTGAAGCGCAGGCCGATCTTGATGCCCGCCTCGCGGGCGTTGCGCAGGCCGCGCAGGGCCGCGTCAAAGGCGCCGTCCACGCCGCGGAAGCGGTCGTGGGTCGCCGGGTCGCCGTCAAAGGAGACGCCGACGTAGGACAGGCCGACCGCGGCGAACTGCCGGGCGAGCTCGGGGGTGATCAGCGTGCCGTTCGTGGAGATGACGACGCGCATGCCGGCCTGCTTGGCGTAGGCGATGAGCTCGGGCAGGTCGGGGCGCACGCAGGGCTCGCCGCCGGAGAACAGCAGCACGGGCGCGCCGAAGCGGCCGAGGTCGTCGATCATCTCCTTGGCCTGCTCGGTCGAGAGCTGGTCGTAGCGCCTGGCGTCGGACTGCGCGTAGCAGTGCTCGCACTTCAGGTTGCAGGTGCGTGTGCAGTTCCAGACGACGACGGGCTTCTTGTCGGCGGAGAACTGCAGCAGCTCGCTGGGGAGCCGCTTTGACTCGCGGTTGTAGCGCAGGACGTCCGCCGGCTCGACGGCGCCGCAGTACAGCTTTGAAATGCCGATCATTGGTGTGTGCTCTCCCTCTCCTGGTGCCGGCTATCGCATGACGTCGATGAGCCCGGCGATCGTGTAGACATGTGCCTCGGTGACGTCGGTCAGGCCGTGGTCGGCCAGGGTCCTCGTCGTGACGGGGCCGATCGAGAAGACGCGCGCCCCGCTCGCGCGGATGAGCCCGGCCGCGTCGTCGCCCAGCATGCCGAGCAGGTTCGTGACGGTCGAGGAGGACGTGAACGTGATGCCCCAGACCTCGCCGGCGGCGAGCTCCTCGCGCAGGCGGCCCGTGCGGGCGGCGTCGTCGTCGGGGACTCGCGTCCGGTACGCCGGCGCGACGGTGACGGTCGCGCCCGCCTCGCGCAGCAGCGCGGGCAGGGCCTCGCGGGCGACCTCGGCGCGGGGTATGAGCACCTGCTCGCTCGCCGTGAGGCCGGCGTCGCGCATGGCGTCAAAGACCGCCTCGGCACGATAGGACGTCGGGACGACGTCGGCGCGGATGCC
>CACZRK010000291.1 GCA_902783515.1 uncultured Coriobacteriaceae bacterium
GCGCGCCAAAAAGAAATGGCGCGCGTGCGGTCCGCCGGGAGAAAAAGGGCGATCGTGCGGTCACGATCGCCCTTTTTGCTCGCACCACGGGGATGCGGAATCGTATTACGAAGTGCAGGTACGGTATCACCGCAGGAAAGTGTACCTACGTAATACGAGAGTGTATGGAACTCAGCCTATCCTGAGACGAAAAAGCCGAGTCGTGACCTCACGGCTCGGCTTTTCTTGCAGCGCGACCGCACGCGCGCCCTTTCTAAACGGCGTTCGTGCGGTCGCCTCGCCGCGCGAGCCGTGGTGCTCAGGAACGTGCGAGACTGCCTCGCCCGCGCGCCCCCCGTCCGCGCGCCCCCCGTCCGCGCGCCTTCCGCGCGCCCGGCCGACCTACTCGACGACCTCGGCGATGACCTCCACCTCGCAGAGCGCGCCCTTCGGCAGCGCGCCGACCTCGACGCAGCTGCGGGCGGGCTTGCCGGGGAAGAAGCGCCCGTAGACCTCGTTGAACGCGCCGAACGTCGCGATGTCCGTCAGATAGCAGGTCGTCTTCACGACATGCGCCGCGTCGGTGCCGGCGGCCTCCAGGACGGCGATCGCGTTGCGGCAGCAGCGCTCGGCCTGCTCGGCGATGGTGGTGCCCACGAGCTCGCCGGTGGCGGGGTCCAGGGCGATCTGGCCGGAGCAGAACAGGACGTCGCCCGTGCGGACGGCCTGGCTGTAGGGACCGACGGCGGCGGGTGCGGACGGGGTGAAGACGATCTGCATGGTGACCTCCTGTGATGGGTGACGATGCCGCGCGCTCGCGCGTCGGCGGTGGGTGCCGGGCGCGCATCGTCGCAGGTGCGACGGTCAAGGGCGCCTCGGCGTCGCAAGTATAGGCACAGGGCGCCTCGCCTCGACTGCCGCCGGCGCGCACGCACACATGACGTGCACCTCATGCGCGCGCCATGCTCTATGCTCGTAGCACGTGGCACGCGACGGCCGGCGGTCGTCCGCGCGCGTGCCCGCCGCGCGTCCGGTGACGCGGCGCCGCCCCGACCGGCGCCCTCCGACGTCGCGGCGTCCCGCTGTCCCCACACGGCGTCCTCGCAGCATCCGGCGCCTGACCGACGAGAGGTTCCCATGACCGAGGCGAGCGACACCCGCGCGGCCGACGCGCGCATCCCGAGCGACACCCATGCCCCCGACCCCCGCGGCGTCGTCACGACGTGCGGCGGCTGCGACGCCGAGTGCGGCTTCTACGCGCGCGTGACGCAGGACGGCCGCGTGGAGGCGACGCTGCCCGTGGAGGGGCACCCGAGCGGCGCGCGTCGCCTCTGCGGGCGCGGCCGCCGCCGCCTGCAGCTGCCATACCTTGAGCGCGATCGCGTGACGCATCCGCTGCGCCGCAGGTCGGACGGGACGTTCGAGGAGGTCTCGTGGGAGGTCGCCTACGCGGAGATCGCCGAGCGGCTCCACGGGGTCATCGACGCCCATGGCCCCTCCAGCCTGGCGCTCACGACGGGTGTGCCCTCCTACCACTGGCGGTACGCCGAGCGCTTCCTCTGGGCGCTCGGGTCGCCCAACCTCTACACCGCCGACGCGGCCTGCGAGGCCTCGCGCCTCACGGCGTGGACGCACACGCTCGGCGACAGCCCCGAGTCCGACCTCGCGCACACCGACTGCATCGTCTACTTCGGGCGCTCGCCGATGGACGCCGCGAGCGTGAGCATGGCCGACGAGATCCAGGCCGCGAAGGCCCGGGGCGCGCGGATCGTCGTCGTGGACCCGCGGCGCAACTCGACCGTGGACTACGCCGACCTGTGGCTGCGCGTCCGGCCGGGCCACGACCTGGCGGTGCTGCTTGGCATCGCGCACGTGCTGATCGACGAGGACCTGTACGACCACGACTTCGTCGCGCGCCACACCACCGGCTTTGACGAGTTCGCCCGCGCGATGGCGCCCTACACGCCCGCGTGGGCCGCGCGCGAGGCGGACGTCGAGGAGGCCGACGTCGTGCGCGTCGCCCGCGCCCTGGGGCACGCCCGCCCGCGCGCCGTGGTGGACTGCGGGTTCCACGGGGGCCTCGGCGTCGCGTACGTGAACTCCACGCAGACGTCCAGGATGGTCGCGCTCGTGGACGCGCTGCTGGGCAGCTTCGGCAAGGTCGGCGGCAGCAAGGGCCCCTCGTGGCACCTGCCGCTCGGCGAGCTTGACCCGGCGCGCTTCCCGGCGCCGCCTGTGCCCGCGACGCCGAAGGTCGGCGCCGACCGCTACCCGATGGTCGACCCGACGCAGGGCCTGTGCACGACGATCGGCGAGTCCATCGAGCTCGGCGAGCTGCACGCGCTGATCGCCTACGCCTCCAACCCCGCGAGCGGCTACGGCAACGCGCGCGACTGGATGCGCATGCTGTCCGACCTGGACCTGCTCGTGGCCATCGACATCCGCCTGTCCGAGACGGCGCGCATCGCCGACTACGTGTTGCCCGAGGTCAGCTACCTGGAGAGCGACCGCGGCGTGGGCGCCATGGGCAGCTGCCTGTACTACCGTGGCCGCGCGATGGACGTCGTGCACCCCGACACGCGCCCCGCCGACCGCATCTTCCGCGAGCTCGCCGACGCCTGCGGGGTCGGCCGCTACTTCGCGTTCACAGCCGACGACCTGGCGCTCGCGCGCGTCGCGCCCTACGTGCCCACGGGGACCGACCCGCGCGCGTACCTTGACGAGCTCCGGCGCGTCGGGTACGTCCAGACGGGCGTGCGCCCGGCCCCCGCCCACGGCGACCCCGTGATCCTCACGCCCGACGGCAGGATCGCGTTCGCGAGCGACGAGTGGGACGCCGTCGGCCAGGGCCGCGTGCCGCGCTGGATCCCGCCGCTCGTGGAGCCCGGCCCCGGCGAGCTGCGCCTGATCGGCGGCAACAACCCGTTCGCGTCGCACACCTCCTCGCACATGCTCGCCGGTGAGGAGGACCGCGCGAGCCGCCCGGCCCGCGACCTCGCCATGCGGCGCGGA
>CACZRK010000292.1 GCA_902783515.1 uncultured Coriobacteriaceae bacterium
CACGCTGCCACAGGTGGGCGAGCGCATCGGCATCTCGCTGAACACGGTGCGCTACCACGCGAAAGGCGTCTATCGCAAGCTAGGCATTCACAGCAAGGCGGAGCTCGTCGCGATCGCCGAGGCATGGGGGACGAGGCGGGGCGACATGCCGCGGTAGGGCGGTGGGAGTGTGGCTCGTGCCAGTCTGCCGTCCTCCTCGCGCTTGTGGCTCCGAGCGCCTCTTTGACGGCTTGAAAGACGAGCCCGGCGCTTTCCTCGTCGATGAAGCGCTCGCAGAGCTCGTTGATCCGCTGAAACGGCTGGAACGTGGTGACGTCGTGTAAGCCGGTCCCGCACATGATGCCGCACTGCCCGGTGATGAGCGGCAGTGCCGGGATCCTGCGGGTTTGACGCTCAGTCAGGTGAAGTCGCGCCTGTTTCAGGCTACCAGCGGTTAACCTGTGGGGGCAAGATTTATCTTGCAATCTCGGAGTATTCTACCTTGCAATCTCGGAAATCAATGCCATACAATCTCGGAGAGAGATACCTTGCAAATTCGGAGTGCCATATCGAAATGGGGCCTCGATGATTCCCCGAGCCATAGCACCGCGCGCCCTTCAGCTTTCAAGGTGGTTCCCCGTCGTCTCGGTCACGGGGCCACGGCAGAGTGGCAAGTCCACCCTTGTGAGGGAGGTCTTCTCCGATTATGCGTATGTCAATCTGGAAGACCCGCAGACTCGACAGCAGGCTCTCAGCGACCCCGTCGGCTTTATACGCAATCGGCCGAATCGCCTGATTATTGATGAGGTGCAGCTCGCGCCGGAGCTTTTCTCGATGATTCAAGTCGTTTCAGACGAGAGCAACACGCCTGGGCAATACGTGCTTTCCGGATCGCAAAACTTCTTGCTCCTCAAGCAGATAACTCAGTCGCTGGCAGGGAGGGTCGGACTTCTCGGGCTGCTGCCGTTTTCGTTCACGGAGGCAAAGGAGGGAGAGGGCGATCTCACGCCCGACTCCTTCATGTTGAGGGGAGGCTATCCACGGCTGTACGACGTGGACGTCCCGCAGGCCACGTACTTCTCGGCATACGTGAAGACGTACGTGGAGCGCGATGTCCAGGACTATCTCGGCGTGAGGGCCCTCGCATCCTATAGGACGCTGCTAGAGCTCTGCGCCCAATGCGTCGGAAGTCTCCTGAACGTCACGCGCCTCGCAAACGACGTCGGCGCCTCGCGGGAGTCCGTGAACTCCTGGCTCTCGATGCTTGAGTCGAGCTATGTCTTGTTTAGGCTGAGGCCGTATCACGCGAACCTTCGCAAACGCCTTACCAAGACGCCCAAGCTCTATTTCTATGACACGGGCCTGCTGTGCTACCTGCTGCGCATCAGGACGCTCGATCAGTTGCTCACGAGCCCCTACCTGGGCATGGTGTTCGAGAACCTCGTGATCGAGGAGCGTATGAAGATGCACCTGAACGCAGGCAGGGATCCCGACCTCTACTTCTATCGCGATGACAACAAGGTCGAGGTAGACTTAGTTGACATGACCGACGCCGACCATGGGCTCCTCGCCGAAATCAAGTCGTCACAGACCTACCGAAGCGGCTTCTCTCGCCATCTTCGCGTCGTGGGCGATGAGATCGGCATTCCCGCCGAGCGGCGCTTTGTCGTGGAGCGCGCGGAGGGGGACTTTGATGCGGACGGCGTGCAGGTGAGAAACATCGCGACCTGGCTGGGGATGAGCTAAGGGGGCGGGACGGCTCGGGGCGGCGGGAGGCGACTCGCGCCAGTCCCACCGCCCTAACGTCCCTGCTTGCCCGAGGCTGCTCGTGCAGCGCCGCCGAACTGGCGAAGGGCGCACGATCGGCTTGTGATCAGCTTGCAGGCGTCATGCGAGCGCGTACGCCGCGGCGATCGGACCGGCAACGTATCCGGACACGTACGCAAACCCGATGCCGTCACCCATGCCGTAATAGTTGCGGTTCCAGCAGGTCCCGTACGCGTCCGCGCCGACGGCGTAGAGGCCGGGGATGGCCTTGCTGGCGTCGTCAAGCACCTGGAACCGGTCGTTGATGATCAGGCCACCGACAGTGCCCAGCTGGTTGTACGTAATCGTGACGAGGTAGAACGGTCCGGTCTCCAGCGCCACGAGGTGCGCGGGGTCCTTTCCGAAGAACTCATCAACGCCGGCGGCGCAATATCCGTTGTACGTCTCGACCGTCTCGGCGAGCACCGCGGGATCCATGCCAGCGGATGTGGCGAGTTCCTCGATCGTCTTGCCGGTGAATGCCCAGCCGTTCTTTACGCAGTCATCCAAGACCTCTTGGAATCCGTCCCAGGGCGTGTCGGCGGTGAAATCCGGCTTATACTCCGGTGGCATGCCGGGGGAGTCGGTGAAGCCGATGGCCTGCGTGCCGCCGGAGGCAAGGGCGTCAACCATGTCCTGGTCGAGCATGGCGTACGTCGTGCCGCCTGCGAAGAAGCCGCTGCCGGCCGCCGCCGTGGCGGTGTTGACCCAATCCTCGTTGCGGAAGCGCACCCCGGCGGTTGTGACGTCCAGGACGCTCGGCGTGTAGCCGAGGATCATCGGCATCTGCTGCTGGAAGTACTCGTAGCCGCGCAGCTTGGCCGCTGCGAGCGTCTGATGCAGCATCATGCCACCCATGCTCGCCGGCTTCTTCGCGCCGACCGCCCAGGCCATGTCGATGCCCTCGCCCACGTCCTGCGTGAGGCAGCCGCACACAGGGTCGTTGCCGGTGAGCTCTCTGATCCGCTCCGTGTCGCCGCCGAAGCCGCCCGTGGCGATGACGACGGCCCGGGCGTTGACGGTAAGCGTCGAGCCGTCTGGTCTCGTCGCCACGACGCCGGTCACCGCGCCGTCGGCGTCGGTCGTGATCTGCGTAACCTTGTGCTCAGGGTACACGTCGCCGCCATTTGCCTTCACGGTGTTCGTGAGCAGCTCGTCGTACACGACGGGACGGTCCATGTACGGCGCCATCATCGTGGGGAAGCGCGCATTTGGGTCGCCGAGGTGCGGGAACAAGTTTGCCTTCGTCGTTGCTCCGGCGAGATAGTCAATGGTGGGCTGTGTGTTCGTCAGGTACGTGTAGACGACGTTCGGGTCGGCGAGGTACATCTGCCCCGAGATCCATTCGTCCAGCTTGTCGCGGATGGCGTCGGGTGGGTACGTCGCCATCATGAACGACATGAGCGAGCAGCCACCCACGACGCCGACCTTGTCGAGCAGGGCGACGCGCGCGCCTGCCTCGGCTGCGCGCGCCGCAGCGAGGATGCCGGAGCCGCCCGCGCCGACCACGGCGACGTCCACGTCCGTCGTCTCGTCCGCGCCAGCGACGTGTGTCGTGGGGACGTCGAACGCCTTCGGGTCGCCGCCGGCGTCAATGACGGCCTGCTTGACGGCCGTCTTGATCGCGCCGCTCGTGAACGTCGCGCCGGAGACGCCGTCCACGCCGAACGAGTTTGCCTCGACGATGCGCCCGCAGAGCTCCGGGATGGCTGCGCTCGTGAAGACCTCCGTCTCCTGCTGGTCGGTCACCTCGACGGCGTCGATCGTCCCGCCCTTGAACGTGACGCCCACAGTCACGAGGCCGTTGCGACCCTCAGCCGTCTCCGTGAACGTGCCGTCCTTGGGTCGCGCGGACGAGTCCGCAGCCTTGGACGACTCCGCGGCCAACGCGACCCCTGAGCCCATCGCTGTCGTCGCGGCAACCGCGGCGGAGCCGGCGACGAACGTGCGCCTCGTGACTCCCGCCTCGCCGAGTCGTGCCCCACCCGCTGCGCCGGGCTTGACCGAGTCCTTGATGTAGCTCATCTGACAGACCCCCTTATGTCGTGCCGCGCCGCCCCTTTTACGGCGCGTGACGCCCCCGATGGTACACCTGCGGATGAGACGCGGCCGCGGCGGGCGGCGTGCGGTGCGGCACGATGGGCCGCGGCGGGGCTACGTCGGCAACCGCGGCGGAGTCGGTGACGACCGCGCCTCCTCACGCCGTCTGGCTGCGCACGAGGTCTATCAGCTGCTGTCGCGAGTGGACGTCGAGCTTGCGGTAGAGCGACCGCGTCTGCGAGTGGACCGTGTTCGTCGTCACGCACTCGAGCTCGGCGATCCGTGCGGCGCTGTAGCCGCAGAGCAGATAGCGCGCGATGACGAGCTCGCGCTCCGTCAGGTTCCGTGTCGCCACGGAGGAGCGGAGACGTCGCTCGTCATCGGCGTCAAGGCTTCGTCCTGACGGGGCGGAGGCGACATCCGGGATGGACGCGCCGCGCACTTCAGAGTGCTCGCAAGGCCCGGTCACCTGCGAAGGCGGCCTGACGCCGGCATGCTCATGCCCGTCGGACGGGTCGGTCGCCCTCTCCGCGGCGGGCGTGTCCGGCGAGCCGGGCGCCGACGGGGTGCCTTCCTTGGCCATCAGTCTCAGCGCCAGCGCGAGGACGACGGCGAACGCCAGCGCCGCCATCGTGACGCCGACGGCGAGGGAGACGGTCTTCACCTGGGCGATCGAACCGCCCCCGACATGACGGACCGCGAGCGGCAGCACCCCGTACCCGACGCAACAGCTGGCGAGCTCGGGGACGAGCAGGGAGCGGAACACCATGGTGGCCAGCGATCGTGGGTGGCCGCGCCAGCGCAGGGCGATGGCGGCGAGGATGAACGCCTCGCAGCTCACGCGCGTCGCCGACGCGAGCGCGACGCCGATCTGCGAGAGCACGCCGCCACCCGCGAGCGGTGTGACGAGCAGCGACGCCACGATCGCCAGCGACAGCACGACCCAGCTCGTGAGCAGGAAGCGCTCCGACCCGCCCATGGCGAGCGCGCTGACCATGACGAGCGCGATGACGGCCACGGTCACCGCGTCCTTCACCTGAAGCAGCCCGTCTGGCGTGGCGTCGGCCAGCAGGGTGTCGAACACGGCCTTCGCGCAGGTGGACACGACCAGCACCGCGATGAACACGATGGTGGAGATGCGCTCGCGTCCCGTCGCGCATGCGGGTGGCGTCGCGGACGACGTCGCGGGCTGCACCGGCGGCGTCGGCCACGCGCGGCTGGCGCGTGACGGCCGGCCCGCCTCTTGCCGTGGACATCGATCGACGTCCGCTTCGCGCGCGAGCGATCGCGATGCCGCCGCGCCGAGCAGGCAGGCCGCCAGCGGGATGAGGGACGAGAGCAGGCGCTTGTCGGGCAGCGGCTTGAAGACGACAGCGGCGAGGACGATGCCCGTGAACGACGAGCCGAGGACAGCGAGCAGCATCCAGCGCGGATGCATGCGCACGCGGCCGCAGTACTGGGCCCAGACGGAGGCCAAGACGCAGAGGACCGTCGAGCACAGCATTGCCTCGACAAGCTGAAGGGCCGCCATCGCCCGCGGGTCGAGCGCGCCCGTGAAGAGCCGGCTGACGGCGTGGGCCCCGACGGCGCAGCACGATGCGGCCGTCCCGAGCGCGATCACGGCAGGCGGCCTGAGCGCGACGCGCGTGAGCCGCCGACTTCCGACGGCCCCGGCGAGGGCGCAAGCGAGGGCGGCCGCATAGAACAGGCCCACCCAGGCGTCGGGTGTGACGGCGAGTCCTCCAAGGTTGACGAACGAGAACAGTGCCGTGAGGTTCGTGTGCCGTAGGAGCTGCCAGAACAGTGCGAGCCCAACGATGACGAGCGCGACTGTCGACCCCTCCGGCCACGCCGCGTCCCGCGGCGTGTCCATGCGGGCTGGTGGATGATCCATGAGTCTCCTTCCGCGACGCGGCTCTCGGGACGCAGGCAAGGAATGCGAGCACGGTGCGTCCGTGCGTGCCCCCACGTGGCCCGACCCTTGCTGGCGAGGCCTGTCAACAGGGTCCCAGTCTATCGTTTCACCAAGAATTGGTGAAATGAGGGCGAGGTGGTGAATGACGGTCAGCAAGGGACGACTTCACCAGCCGCTTGGGACGGGTAGCCGCCGACTTGTCGCAGACTCAAGGCGACGGATCGAGGGGAACGTCGATGCGTCAATGCGATATGTCGCGGCCGGGCCATGAGCTCGGCCCGTTTCGTCGAATGGGGGATGTCATGCAGGTCACACGAAGAAGCCTTATCAAGGGCGCCGCGCTTGGGACGGCGGGCCTCTGCGGCGTCGCCGCAATGGGCGACGCGAGGCTGAGCGTCGCCCGGGCCGCCACGCCGGCCGACTCGGGCGCTGACGCGCACGCGACGAAGGCAGGCGGGGACGGCACGTACACCGCCGTCGCGCCGGGCATCGGCGGTGACGTGACGGTCACCATCACCATCAAGGACGGTAGGCTCGCCGACGTGCAGGCGGACGGCCCGAACGAGACGGATGGCATCGGCACGCGCGCGCTCCAGAGTATGCCGCCGCAGATGGTCGCGACCAACTCCGTGCAGGTCGATGCTGTGAGCGGCGCCTCCGTTACGTCCAAGGCCATTCTCGACGCCGCCGCAGACGCCCTTGCCCAGAGTGGCGTGACCCTGACGCCCGAGACCGCTGCGCCGGTCGAGCAGCACATGACGCCTGGCACGTATGAGGGCGAGGCCTTTGGGAAGTGGAAGGAGGGCACCATCGAGGGCGAGCGCTTCGGATCGCCCGCGATCATCGCCCCCACGAAGGTCGCCGTCACCGTCGACGAGACCAAGATCGTATCCGTCGAGGTGGAGAGCTGCGACGACACACCAGGCTTCATCGAACCGTGCATCGAGCGCGTCCCGGCCGCCATCGTCGAGAGTCAGTCGTTGAACGTGGACACGGTCACCGGTGCGACGATGACGAGCCAGGCGATCATCAGTGCGGCCTCGCAGGCGCTTGAGCAGGCGGGCGCCGACCTCACCGGCTTCAACGCGGCACCCCAGCGCACCGACGCGACGGAGGAATACGACTGCGACTTTGCCGTCGTGTCTGCAGGTGGTGCCGGCACCGTCGCGGCGTTGCGCGCGCTCGAGGCTGGACTGAAGGTCGTCGTCATCGAGAAGTGCGGCAAGGTTGGCGGCGAGAGCGCCTGCTCGACCGGCGTCATGGCCATCGGTTCCAATTACCTCGCAAGCCTGCACGAAGGCGAGGAGCTGCCGGCGATCAATGACGTCTTTACCGAGATGATCGACTACGCGAAATATCGTGCCGATGCGAGCATCGTGCAGGCGTTTCTCAATAACTGCGGTCCCGTTGCTGACTTCCTTGAGACGCATTGGGATCAGGTGGATGACTACGATGGCTTCAAGGCAGCGCCGCTCAACACGGGTCTCGACACCGGCAAGGGCACCACGAAGTACCAGACGCTGTACGACAACTTCATCATCCCGCTTGGCGGCACGCTGCTGCTGGAGACGCGCGCGGAGGAGCTGCTGACCGACGAGGCCGGCGCCGTCGTCGGCGTGAAGGCGAAGAAGCAGGACGGCACGCAAGTCACCGTGCGGGCGAAGGCGACCCTTGTCGCCTGCGGTGGCTTCGGCGGTAATCCCGAGCTGCAGCGTGAGTACCTGCATACCGACAACTTCTATTTGTATGGACTTGCTACGAACACGGGTGATGGCCTGGCGATGGCGAAGGACGCTGGCGCCGTCATCACGCGCGAGGTTAACCCGCATCTCGCGGAGTTCTGCTCCAATCGCAAGGTCGACTTCTATGCCGGCTACATGAAGTTCATCAACTATACCGGCCTCCTGCAGGTGAACCCCGAGGGACGACGGTTCTACAACGAGGAGCTCGGTGCCTCCGACCCGCTGGCCGTCGGGACCTCAGCGCTGTATGCGATGGATCACGCATACGCCATTTTCTGCCAGGCTGACATGGACAAGATGGTCGAGAACGGTGGCGCCGCCATGATGAGCGAGGAGGTGCGCGCCGAGATGAAGAACTACCGAAGCCGTGCGTGCGTCCCGTTCTACACGCTGCCCGATGAGATGCAGGCGGCCATCAAGGCGGGCGAGGGTTGGCAGGCCGACTCTCTCGAAGACCTTGGCGCGCAGATTGGCTTTGATCCCGACGTGTGGGCGCAAACCGTCTCGACGTATCTTGCGGCGATCGAGTCCGGCGACGATGCCGAGTTCCACAAGCGTCCGGAGATGCTCTATCCGCTGAGCGAGGGACCGTTCTATGCGGTGCGCATCTGCCCTGCCATGGACGGAACGCTGAACGGCGTGCGCGTCAACCAGTACATGCAGGCACTCGGCCAGGATCTGTCGCCGATCCCTGGCCTGTTCATGGGCGGCTACGATGCGGGCGGATTCTGGGGTAATGTGTACTACCAGACGCCCCACACGAACGCCCTGACGCAGGGCTATGCGATCACCTCTGGCTACATCGCAGCGAACAAGGTGATTGAGCAGCTCGGGGCGTCCTCGCCTGAGCCTACGGGTTGGATGATCACGCAGTAGCCTCTGAGTTAGCTTCATAGCATCCGTCGTATGGTGCGTGTCATGTGGCGTTGTCTCAACCACCGATGGTTGCAGCGACGCCACATGCTGGTATGCGACGCGCCCAAACACGAATGCCCAGGTCACCCTCAACAGTCTAAAGGCGGGCGTCGGGCGAGTGCCGGACGGCAGGCAGGCGGTAGGCGAGCACCGGGCGGCAGGTAGGCAGGTGCGGCGGACAGGCGAGTGGGTACGGATTCCGACGTTCGGGAGCACCTAAGCGGGCTGCCGGGACAGTCTCGCACAAATGGGAGGGTTTGCGCGGGCAGCCGGGACAGTCTCGCACGAATCGGAGTGCTCCCATTCGCACA
>CACZRK010000293.1 GCA_902783515.1 uncultured Coriobacteriaceae bacterium
CAGGCTCGGACAATCCCGTCACCGACCGCATCCACGCCAACCCGGCCAGGCGTGCTCCGTCGCGGTGTACACTGGCGAGGCGCGACGCGTTCACGCCGCGCTGTCCCCCATGCCACGCCATCTCCCGGAGGGTGATCCCATGCCGCTCTACATGGTCGACGAGGCGAACCGCTGCCTGCAGTGCAAGCGACCCCTGTGCCAGCAGGGGTGCCCCGTGCACACCGACGTCCCGGCGGCGATCCGCCTGTTCCGCGAGCATCGCGTCACCGAGGCGGGCGAGCGGCTGTTCCAGAACAACCCGATGTCGCTGACCTGCGCGCTCGTCTGCAACCACGCCGCCCAGTGCGAGGGCCACTGCGTGCTGGGGCGCAAGGCGACGCCGGTCCACTTCTCCGTCATCGAGCAGTACGTGAGCGAGACCTACCTGGACCGCATGGACGTCCGCCGCCCCGCGCCCTGCGGCCACCGCGCGGCGGTCATCGGCTCGGGGCCGGCGGGGCTCGTCGTCGCGATGGGGCTCGCGCAGGCGGGCTGCGAGGTGACGGTGTTCGAGCAGCGGCCCGAGATCGGCGGCGTGCTGCGCTACGGGATCCCAGAGTTTCGCCTGCCCAAGTCGGTCGTCGACAGGTACCGCCGCATCCTGGAGGGCCTCGGCGTGCTCGTGCGGCCGAACACGACGATCGGCGGCGCGCTCGTCATCGACGATCTGCTGCGCGACGGCTACGAGGCGGTCTTCGTCGGGACTGGCACGTGGCGCGCCAAGACGCTCGGCATCCCGGGCGAGACGCGCGGCAACGTCTACTTTGGCCTGGACTACCTGATCAGCCCCGGGTCGTTTGAGATCGGGCGCGACGTCGCCGTCATCGGCGTCGGCAACACCGCCATGGACGTCGCGCGCACGGCGTTTCGCCACGGTGCCCGCACGGTCACGATGTACGCGCGCTCTCGCCACGTGTCGGCGAGCTCCGACGAGGTGGAGCTCGCGCAGCTTGACGGCGCGACGATCGTGTACGGCAAGGCGATCACGGCCGTGACCGACGAGGGGCCGCTGTTCCGCACCGCCGTCTTTGACGAGGCGGGCGCCGTGGTCGGATACGAGGATGACCTCGATCAGGTCCGCTGCGACACCGTCGTGATCGCCGCCTCGCAGAAGCCGAAGAACAAGCTCATCACGACGACGGAGGGGCTGGAGGGCGACGAGCGCGGGCTGCTGATCGTCGATGGCGACTGCCAGACCACGGTGCCGGGCGTGTTCGCCGCCGGCGACGTCGTGACCGGTCCGAAGACCGTCGTCCACGCGGTGGACGCCGCGAAGCGCGCCGTCGCGGGCATGCTCGCGTACATGGGGGTCAAGACGCCGCGGGAGTAGGCGCCGCAGGGGTAGGCGCCGCGAGTGGCGAAGCATGCCAAGGGCTCGCGCGAGGGCAGAACGAAAAAGCCCGCCCGACATCGATGGGGATGCCGGGCGGGCGCTTGTCTGTCATCCGATGCGCCTGTCACGCGGCTTGCCTGTCAGCCGATGAGCCTGGCCAGCCGACGGGCCTGCCAGCCGTTACTTGTCGCTCTTCGCGGACGCGCCAGCGGCGGCCTTCTCGCCGTCCTTGCTCTCCGTGGCGGCCTTGGCGTCAGCGGACGTCGAGGCACCCGCCGTGCCGGCGCTCGCAGCCTTGTCGCCCTTCTCGGACGCGGCGCTCGCGGCCTTTGAGGCGTCCTTCGCCGACGAGCTTGCGGCGGTCTTCGCGTCCTTCGCGGACGAGGCGGCGGCGGGCTTGGTCTCGCCGTCAGCGGCGCCCTTCGCGTTCGCGACGCCCGTGCCGCCCTTGATCGCGACGGCGGCGTTCATGCCGGCGAAGCGGCCGCTCGTGTACGCCCAGTTCAGGCCGCAGCCGCCCGCGGGGTAGTCGTCGTAGATGAACGTGCCGCAGCTGCACTCGCCGACCGCGTAGAAGTTCGGGATGACCTTGCCGTTGGCGTCCAGGACCTCAAGGTTGGCGTTCACGTCGTAGCCGCCAAAGGTGCCGTGCGTGCAGACGCCCATCGTGAGCACGTAGAACGGCGCCTCGGTCAGCGGGACCAGGCAGTCGGCGGCCTTGCCGAACTCGGTGTCCTGGCCGGCGTCGCACAGCGCGTTGTAGTCGGCGAGCGCGGCGTCAAAGGCCTCGCCGTGCAGGCCGAGCGCGTCGGCGGCGTCGGCGACGGTGTCGCCCTGCGCGAAGATGCCCATGTCCAGGCCCTTCTGGAACTTCTCCTTGAGCTTGTCGTCAAGGGCGTCCACCATGGCCTGGTCGTAGATCGCGTAGAAGCTCTTGTCCGGGAACGCGGCCACCTGGTTAAAGATCTCGTGCGTCTGGCCGTCCTCGTTCACGAAGCGCTTGCCCTCGGAGGTCAGCCACAGGGCGTTCTTGCTGATGAGCTTGGACTGGCCGGTCTGCACGGCGCAGAACAGGATGCCGTTCACGCCGCCGTGGCCGATGTAGCCGGCACCCACGTCCAGGCCCATCTGCAGGCCCTCGCCGGTGCAGCCGGCGCCGACCTCGGTGTACACGCCGGAGTAGTCGGGCATGTACTTGTCGATCATCTCGGGGTTGCGCGCGAAGCCGCCGCAGGCCATGATGGTCTTCTTGGCGTCGTACTGCACGTCCTTGCCGTCGGCGTCGGTCGCGAGGACGCCCACGACGGCGCCCTTGTCCACGATCAGGCTCTTGGCCGCCGTGCTGAAGACGAACTGGGCGCCGTAGGACTCGGCCAGGCTCGTCACGGCCTGCAGCGCGTCGTTGGCGGTGTTCGCGCAGTTGTGGCCGCGCGGGACGGTGTCGGTGCCCTTGAGGGAGACCTTGTCCTTGAACGGGACCTTCAGGTCCTCAACCAGCCAGTCGATCGTCTTGCCGAAGTTCTCGGCGCAGAACTTCTGCACCTCGGGGTCAAGCTTGTCGCCGCCGCGGGACATGAAGTAGTCCAGAAGGCCGGACGGGTCGTCCTGGATGCCGGCCGCCTTCTGGAGCTGCGTGCCGGCGCCGTAGAACGTGCCGAGGGCCAGGACGCTGGAGCCCATCTGGCTCGCGCCCTTCTCGATGACGATCGTCTTGGCACCGTTCGCCGCCGCCTGCGAGGCCGCCGCGGCACCGGCGCCGCCGGCACCGACCACGAGGACGTCACACGAGGTCGTCGAGGCCGCCTCGGCCGCAGCCGCCTCGCGGCTGATGACGCCGAGCGAGCCTCCGAACGCTGCCAGCGCCGCGGCGAGGCCCATGGCCTGCGCGAACTGACGACGGCTCATCGCAAGGCGCGCGTCCGAGGCATGCCGAGTGATCTGCTGCATAGATGGTCTCCCCTTCTCGAGCGGGTGCGCCCGCTCACGGGCGTCCCTGACCGTCATGCCCCACGCCTCTGACGCGAACGCTCGCCCGGTCGCCCCCTGCGTCCGCTGCGTGCGTGATGAGACGCGCGTGGCGTGCGTGCGGCGCGCCCTCAGATGACGGCGCGCGCCAGACGGCTTGCCACGATCGACCGCGTCCGATGCGTGGGTGCAGCGTCTCTTGGGCGCTGCAACACCATTGTATTCCCCGAGTGACAGACGTTAATCGGTCACCGGCGGATTTGACAACTCTCTGTGAGATTGTGGTGACCGAAGAGGGGCCGGCGGCCGTCCCGCCCGCCGTCCGCGTCGCGCGTCGCCTGACGGACGAGGCGACGCGCGACGGGCGACGCGTGACGAGCGACGGGCGTGTCGCGCCCTACTCGCTGATCGTCTCCTTGCCCGAGGTGATCTCCTCCCACTTCGCGAGGGTCTCCTCGCGCTTCGTCCCGAACTGCGTGAGGTCCTCGTCAAGCAGCTGGCTCTTGTCAAAGTCAAGGGTCAGGCCCTGGATGGCGGGGATGCACAGCAGC
The DNA here is from genome assembly GCA_902783515.1 of uncultured Coriobacteriaceae bacterium. Lineage (GTDB taxonomy): Bacteria > Actinomycetota > Coriobacteriia > Coriobacteriales > UMGS124 > CAIFEU01. Next base: position 3,889 of record CACZRK010000293.1, read on the forward strand.
ATGGTGCTCTTCTTGTCGATGGCGGCGAGGGCGCGCATGTTCTCGTCGCTGGAGAACAGCCACTCGATGAAGAGCTTCGCGTCGTCCGCGTCATCTGCGTTCTTGAACACGGCGACGCCGTCGGGGATGTACGGCATGCCGTCGCTGGGGTACACGAGCTCAAGGGTCCCGTCGGCGAGGATGTCGTCCAGCGTGTTGTCGATGTATGTGATGCCGACCGCGGCCTCGCCCGTCGAGACGCGGGTCGAGGGGTCGCTGCCGCGCTTCGTGTAGAACGGGATGTTCTCGTTGAGCTTGGTGAAGTAGTCCCAGCCGGCGTCCTCGCCCATGCTCTGGAGCAGCGCGGCGACGGCGGCGTAGTTGGTGCCGGAGATCGCCGGGCTCGACATCAGGATCTCGCCGCGGTACGACTCGTCGGTCAGGTCGGTCCAGGCGCCGGGGACCTCGGCGCCGATCTCGTCGAGAATCTCGTGGTTTACGATGAAGCCGACCACCGTCACGCCCTTGCTGAACCAGTAGTTGTCGGGGTC
>CACZRK010000294.1 GCA_902783515.1 uncultured Coriobacteriaceae bacterium
GCTGTCCCGCGCGCGTCACCCCTGACGCCCGCGTCGAGACGCCCGTCACCCGCGCGTGTCCGCGGGCGGTCGGGCGCAGTCGACGCGAGCTGCCGTCGTGAGCGTCGCCGGGACCATCCGACCCGGGCGCCCGCCGCGGATCGTCCCACGTCGCCCCGAACGGGGCCCGACCTGGCAAGGAGCGCGTGCCACATGGACATCGCATCGATCGTCACCGCCGTCGACACCGCCCTGTGGGGCGTCCCGATGATCATCCTGCTCGCCGGATGCCACCTCTTCTTCACGATCCGCACGCGCTGCATCCAGCGCCGCATCCCGCAGGCGATCAGGCTCTCCGTCACCAAGGACCCCAACGCGCCCGGCGACATCTCGCAGTTCGGGGCGCTGACCACCGCGCTCTCCTCGACGATCGGCACAGGCAACATCGTCGGCGTCGGCACCGCGATCATGGCGGGAGGCCCCGGAGCCGTTCTGTGGATGTGGCTCATGGGCGTCTTCGGCATCGCGACCAAGTACGCCGAGACGTTCATGGCTGTGAAGTTCCGCGTGCGCGACCACGCCGGCGAGATGCTCGGTGGCGCCATGTACGCGTGGGAGCGCGGGTTCAAGCGTGCCGACGGCTCCACGCCGTGGTGGGCGAAGCTCGGCGCCGGCGCGTTCGCCCTGTTCGTCGTCATCGCGACGTTCGGGACCGGCAGCGCCACGCAGGCGAACGCCCTCGTCGGCGTCATCTCCTCCAACATCCCCAACCCGCCCGCCTGGATCGGGTGGGCGGTGGGCATCACCGTCGCCTTCCTCGTGTCGCTGGTCATCTTCGGCGGCATCAAGTGGCTCTCGCGGTTCTGCGAGAAGGTCATCCCGTTCATGGCGGTCGCCTACGTCGTGTGCTGCGTCATCATCCTGTTCATGAACGGGGCGCAGGTGGGCGAGGCGGTCAAGCTCATCGTCACCAGCGCGTTCACGCCGCAGGCCGGCTTCGGCGGCCTGGCCGGCGCCGGCATGGCGAAGGCGATCCAGTACGGGTGCGCCCGCGGCCTCTACTCCAACGAGAGCGGCATGGGCACCGCCCCGATCGTCGCGTCGGCGGCCTCCACGAGCAACCCCGCGCGCCAGGCGATGGTCTCCATGACCGGCACGTTCTGGGACACCGTGGTGATCTGCCTGCTCACGGGCCTCGTCATCGTCTCCACGCTCGTCGGCGACCCCGAGGCGATCACCGCCGGCGGCATCACGGCGGGCGCGCAGCTCACGAGCCTCGCGTTCTCGCACGTGCCCGTCATCGGCACGCCGGTGCTCGTCATCGGCATGGCGCTGTTCTCCTTCACGACGATCATCGGCTGGAGCTACTACGGCAACCGCTGCGTCGCGTACCTCTTCGGGAAGAACGCCGTGCGCGTCTACCAGGTGATCTACGTGTTCGTCGCCATCGTCGGCGGCGTGGGCGTCTCCGACGTCGTCTGGACGATCTCCGACATCGGCAACGCCCTCATGGTCATCCCCAACGTCGTCTGCCTGCTGCTGCTCTCCGGCATGATCGCGCGCGAGACGAACCACTACGTGTGGGACGGCCACATCGACGAGAAGGACGACACGCCGATCCCGCAGGACGCGCGCAAGTAGCTCCTGCCGCCGCCCGCGTGCGGCATCCCGCCACGGCGGGCGCGTCCCCGCCGCTCTGCCTTGCCGTTCGCGGATTGATGAAACAGAACATGAGTTCGAGACACGCCTATCGGGTACAAGGGTGTACGATAGGCGAAACCCCATCTCGGCCGCATCGGCCTCGCGGTGCGCGCCGACGTTGACACCTCAATCCGGAAGGGGACGGACATGGGCATTCTCTCGAACGGTTTCAGGGCGACTCGTGCGCTCGCGGGCATGGGCATGGCGGCCGCCCTGGCGGCGACGCTCATGGTCTCGACCGCCCAGGCGGACACGCGCAACGTCGCGACGTACGGCGTTGACCTCACGCCCGAGCAGCATGCGCAGGTCGAGCGATTCTTCGGCACGGGCGCCACGGGCGCCGAGGTCATCTACGTCAACAACGACCAGGAGCGCGAGTACCTCTCCGCGTACATCCCGCTCGAGCAGATCGGCGACAAGACCTACAGCTGTGCGCTCGTCCAGCCCACCACGTCGGGCGGCATCCACGTGAAGACGGCTAACCTCACCTACGTCACGAGCGACATGATCGCGTCCACGCTCGCGACTGCCGGCGTGACCAACTGTGACGTCATCGCCGTCTGTCCGTTCAAGGTGTCGGGCACCGGTGCGCTGACCGGCGTCATGCTCGCGTACGAGCAGGCGAGCGGCCAGGCGCTGGATCCCGCCAAGAAGGATCTCGCGAACCAAGAGATGATCACGACGGGCACGCTCGCCGAGACGGTCGGTCCCGACGTCGCAACCCTGATCGTGAACAACGTGAAGGCCGACGTCATCCAGCAGGGCGTGACCGAGACCACCGAGATCAACAACATCGTGAACAACGTCGTGAACAACATCGTGAACGACAATTCCACGACCACGAACATCGATAACTCAAGCACCAGTATCGACAACTCGACCACCAACGTCACCATCGAGACCGGCAGCGCCGTCGCCGACTCCGACGACTCCGCTGCCTCGGATGCCGGCAAGACCGAGAACGCCGGCAAGGCCGAGAGCGCCGGCACGCCCGCCGTTCAGCTCAGCGACGAGGAGATGCAGGCGCTCAAGGACTTCGCTCAGGCACTTGCCGAGCA
>CACZRK010000295.1 GCA_902783515.1 uncultured Coriobacteriaceae bacterium
CGAGCCGCTGGCGGCCGACGCGCGCCCGGCGATCCGCCTGCTCTCGCGCACGACGAGCCGCGACGACGCCTCCATCGCCGGCGCGGAGCGGCTCGTGGTCGTAGGGCGCGGCATCGGCGCCAAGCGCAACGTCGCGCTCGCGCAGCGACTCGCCGACCTGCTGGGCGCGGGGCTCGGCTGCACGCGACCGCTCGTGGAGGCCGGCTGGTGCGGCTATGCGCACCAGGTGGGGCAGACGGGCGTCTCGGTCGCGCCGAAGGTCCTGGTGAGCGTCGGCGTCTCCGGCGCCATCCAGCACCTCGCCGGCATCGGGGGCGCCCAGACGGTTATCGCCGTCAACAGCGACCCCGAGGCGCCCATCTTCGGCGTGAGCACCTACGCGGTGGTCGGCGACTGCCTGCAGGTCATGCGCGAGATGGTGGGCTTGCTGGAGCGCGCGCCCGCGTAGCGCCGCCGCCACGACGACCCCCTCCCCCAGCCATCCCCGGCGCCCGCGCGGCCGCGCCGCCCGGAGGATCCCCACCCATGGCCGCGCGTCACTCGCATTGAAGGAACGCATGCTCAGCCTGGTACTTGCGGAAAAGATCCTGTCCCTGTTCATCATCATGGCCATGGGGTTCGCACTCGTGCGTTCCGGCCTCATGAAGCCGGAGCTCTCGCGCGGCGTCTCGCTGGCGAACCTCTACGTCATCACGCCCTGCATGATCATCTCCTCGTTTCAGGTGACCATGACGTCGGAGGTCGTGCGGGGCTTCCTGCTCGCCTTCCTGGCGGGCGTCATCATCCACGCGCTGTACCTCGCGCTCGGGTGGCTCGGCCACAAGCTCCCCTTCCCGCGCTTCGACGCCGTCGAGCAGGCCTCGGCCATCTACAGCAACGCCGGCAACCTCGTGATCCCGCTCGTCGTCATGACGCTCGGGCAGGACATGGTCATCTACTGCACGGCGTTCGTCGTCATCCAGACGTTCCTGATGTGGAGCCACGCGAAGGCGCTCCTGCGCGGCGGGTTTTCGCGCGGCGGCATCGACTGGCGGCAGATCCTGCTGAGCGTGAACATGATCGCCATCTACGTCGGCGTCGTGCTGTTCGTGACCGGCATCCGCCTGCCCGGCCCGCTCGCCGACGCGGTCTCGCAGGTCGGCAACATGATCGGGCCTTCCTCCATGCTCGTGACCGGCATGATCATGGGCGGGCTGCGCCTGGGCGACCTGCGGCACTTCAGGCGTCTGCCGATCGTGGTGATCGCGCGCCTCGTCGCGTTCCCGCTGGCGGCGCTCGCGATCCTGCGCCTGACGCCGCTCTGCGCGCTCGCCCCGAACGGCACGTCGGTGCTGCTCATCACGCTGCTCGGCGCGAGCGCCCCCTCCGCCTCCACGATCAACCAGATGGCGCAGATCTACGACCGCGACGCCGGCTACGCGAGCGCCATCAACGTCGCGACCATCCTGTGCTGCATCGTGACGATGCCGCTCATGGTCGCGCTCTACCAGCTGTGACGCAGGCCGCACCATGAGATGGCGCGGGCGCGCCGCCACCACGTGACGACGCGCCCGCGCTCGCTCGCGACGACCTTCGCGCCCGCGCCCCGCGCCTACGCCCGCGTGAGGATGATATAGTCGGTGTACCCGTCGTCCCTTGCGGACGCCAGGCCGATGACGTCCTCCGTCGCGTCGTACTCCACGGTCAGCTGGTCGCCGTCCGTGGTGGTGAACACGTAGTGGGTCGCGTCCAGCGCCTCGACGGTGCCCGCGTAGTCCTCCGTAGACGCACCGGCGAGGGAGAGGGTCGCCTTGCCGCCGTCGGCGACCGTGAAGCTGACCTTCGGGTTCTGCGAGGCGGCGAGCTCCAGGAAGTAGTCGCTGGTCACATCGCCGGAGGGGCTGTCGCTCGCGACGCCCGCGTACTCCCACGCGCCGGCGATCGCGGCGACGTCGGCGCTGGTCGTGGCGGTCGCGCTCTTGCTGGCACCCTTCTTCGCGGCGGCCGCGGAGCTCTTCGCGTCCGCCCGCGACGACGCGGAGCTCGTCTTCATGCCGTCCGTGTCGACCATGGCGAAGCTCATCGTGACGCCGTCGGAGGAGAGCGTGAGACGCCCGTCCTTGATGGTGCCCTTGACCGGGTTGCCTTCAACCGTGAACGTGCCCTCCGTGGCGCTCGTGGCGGTCCAGGTGCCCTCGGCGGCATCGGGCTCCTCGCCCGGGACCATGAGGGTCATCGAGAAGGTGCCGTCCTTGTTGATCTGCATCTCGCCGCTGAGGCCGAGCGCGCCCATGAGGGCGAAGGTGTCCTCGTCAAAGGACAGCCCCTCCTCCTCGCTCGACATGCCGACGAGCGCCCAGGTGCCGGGAAAGTCCTTCGGATTCTTGACGTACGTGACGGCGTCCGCGCTCGCGCTCGGGGCGAACGCGCCGCTCGCGACGGCGTCCGCGGTCGCGAAGACGAGCCTGACTCCCTCGGACTCAAACGCGAGCGTGCCGTCGGCCTGGAGCGACGCCATGTCGGTGAGGCCGGTGTCGCCGTCGGTCATGGCGATGCCGTCGGCCGTGACCTCCCAGGTGCCCGTCGTCTGCTCGGACGCGGACTCGTCCATCGGGACCGTCACGCTCATCGAGTACGTCCCGTCGGCGGCGATGTCCAGCTCGGCGGTGAATCCCATCGCCTTCATGAGCGCGATGAGCGACTGCATGTCCTGAGCGTCGGTCCCGGTGATCTCCTCGGACACCGTCATGTCCACGAACTGCCAGGTGTTCACGTACGCGGACGCGTCGGTCGCGGCGACGGACGTGGCGGCTTGGGACGGGTTCGCGGCGGCGGTCGCCAGGCCGCCGGTTGCGGCGAGCGCGATGCCCGAGCCGCTCGAGGCGATCGCGATGCCGAGCGCCGCGGTGCACAGCAGGGCGCGGCAGGACGTGACGCGGGTCGGTCCGAGTGACTTCGTCATGGTGTCCCCATTCTCCTTGACGGGTTCCGCCCGCGACGACGCCGCAGGCTACCCGCAGATGTGTGGCCCTTCAGCGTGAAGGCCTTTCAGCATGAAGTATACACATTCGCCCCGAAGGTGTGACGCATGCGCTCCATGCGCAAGCCAGACGGAGCGGGCGGCGTCCATATCGGCGCGCGGCGGCGTCGGCGCCATCCGCAGAGCCGCCCCTGCCGTCCCTATCGATCGCCGAAGCGTCGCGGCCCGCGCCGGTCGCGCCGGTCCCTCCG
>CACZRK010000296.1 GCA_902783515.1 uncultured Coriobacteriaceae bacterium
AGGACGGCGCGGCCGGCGCCGCGAGCTCCGCCTTGGATGCGCGGACCGGTGCCGCCGGGCGCGCGTCGTCGGCGCGCGACGTCGCCTCGTCCGCCGAGGCGACCGGGCCGGTCACGGTGACCGACCTGAAGGGGCGCCAGATCACGCTCGCCCATCCCGTCCGGCGCGCGTACGTCGGCTTCTACCTGGAGAACGTCCTGGCGATCGCGGGACCCGACGCCTTCACGCGCGTCTGCGCGTGGTCGGCCTACGACACGGAGGGCTACTTCCTGTCCATGGCCGCGCTCATGCGCGAGCGGTGCGCGGGCTTCGGCGACATGGTGGACGTGGGCTCCACCCTGCGCGACGACCTTGACTACGAGCGGCTCCTCGCGCTGGAGCCGGACTGCCTGATCGTCGCGAACTACCAGTTCGCGGCCTTCGAGCCGCACCTGCCCGCCTTCGAGGCCGCCGGCATCCCCGTCGCGGTGGTCAACTACTCTCGCGGCACCGCGGAGGACTTCGAGGCATCGACGCGCATCCTCGGCGCGCTCTTCGGCCAGCCCGACCGCGCCGAGGAGCTCATCGCCCTCAAGGCCGACGCCGTCGCGGACGTGGCCGCCCGCGTGGCGGACGTCTCGCCGCGCAAGGTCACCTTCAACGAGTACCAGAGCATGATCACGAGCTACGCCGAGATCGGCACGTCCGACACCAAGGACGGGTTCATCGGCATGCTCATCGCACAGGCTGGCGGCGACGACATCACGGCGGACGCGGTCGCCGGCGACGACGGCGCGCAGGCCAGCCCCGAGCAGATCCTCGCGGCCGACCCCGACGTCATGTTCCTGATCGGCGGCGACTACGCCGACGACGACGCGCGCCAGGGCGCCCGCATGGGCGTCGGGGTGACCGAGGAGCAGACCGTCGCGTCGATGCGCGGCATGGTCGCGGCGCGCCCGGGCTGGGCGAGCCTCAAGGCGATCCGCAACGGCGACGTCTACCTGATCGACAACGCCATCGGCCGGACGATGCGCGACTACACGCTGCTGCAGTTCATGGGCAAGGGCATGTACCCCGAGCGCTTCGCCGACGTGGACCCCGACGCCAACAACGCGGCGTTCCTGCGCACGTACCTGCCCGACATCGCCGACGCGCCGTGCATGACGTTCTATCACTACGCGCAGGCGGCCCAGGACGCGCGGGAGGCGTAGGTGATCGACGCCCCCAGCGGGCGGGCGGGCTACGCGCGGCTCACGAGGCGGCGGGCGTTCGCGCTCGCCGCCCTCGCGCTCGCCGTCCTCGTCGCCCTGCTCGCCGACCTGACCGTGGGCTCGTCCGGCCTCGCCCCGCTCCAGACGGTCGCGATCGCGCTGCGCGGCGACGCCGCGGGCTCGGCGGTCAACGTGGCAATCGTGCGCGGCATCCGCCTGCCGGCGACGCTCACGTGCGCGTGCGTGGGCGCCGCGCTGGCGCTCGCGGGCGACCAGATGCAGACGATCCTCAACAACCCGCTGGCCAGCCCCTACACGCTGGGCGTCTCGTCGGCGGCGAGTTTCGGCGCGTGCCTGTCGGTCGTGACCGGCTTCCCGTTCGCGCCGCTGCCCGCCCTGAACGCCCCGCTCGCCGCGCTCGCGTTCGCGACCGCCGCGGCCCTGCTCATCCTGGCCGCGAGCCGCGTGCGCGGCGCCGAGACCCGCACGCTCATCCTGCTGGGCATCATGGTGGACTTCCTCTTCACCGCGCTGCAGGCGCTCGTGCAGTACATGGCCACGCAGAACCAGCTCGCCGAGATCATGCACTGGATGTTCGGGTCGCTCACGAAGGCCTCCTGGCCCGGGGTCGTGGCGACGGCCGCCACCCTCGCCATAGTCGCCGCGGTCTCGTCGCGCCTGTGCTGGCGGCTCACGGCCCTGTCGCTCGGCGACGACCGGGCGCGCAGCCTGGGGGTCGACGCGGGGCGGCTGCGCACGGGCGTCTTCCTCATGGCGTCGGCACTCACCGCGGTCGCCGTCTCGTTCGTCGGCGCGATCGGCTTCGTCGGCCTGGTCGCGCCGCACCTCGCGCGCGGCCTGGTGGGCGAGGACCAGCGCTTCCTCATGCCGGCCTCCTGCCTGTGTGGCATGGTGCTGCTGCTGTGCGCCTCCGTGGTGTCCAAGCTCGTCGTCCCGGGCGTCATCGTGCCCGTGGGGATCGTGACCGACCTGCTCGGCGTGACGTTCCTTGGCGTCATGATGGCACGGGGGAAGGTGTAGGCGATGGCGGGAGCACGGGAGGCGGGGCATGGTGCCGGGCGGGACGCGGGGCGAGACGTCGAGAAGGACGTCGAGAGAGGTGTCGATCAGGACGCGTGCGCGCCCGTCGCGCGCCTTGTCGCCGAGGGCGTGCGCGTGCGGCTGGGCGGCCGCGACGTGCTGCGCGGCGTGAGCGCGAGCTTTGA
>CACZRK010000297.1 GCA_902783515.1 uncultured Coriobacteriaceae bacterium
AGGAGGTAGCCGTCACCGTCGCGCCACCAGCGGCTCACGAAGGCGCCCGTGCTCGCGGGTGTGCTCGCGTCGCTCGCCGACACGGTCCCGCCACTCGGCCGCGCCGTGCCGCCGGCAGCCTGTGCCATGCCGTCGGTCGCCGCGCTGTCGGCTGCCTCGTCCGTCACCGACACGTACCTGACGGACGTCACGCAGGCGTCAGGCGTTCCGAAGGTGGTCAGCAGGCGCCGCATCGCCTCCGGGAAGTCGCCGCCCTGCGCCGCGCGCGCAAGGTCGACCTGCGTCGGCGAGAACAGGCCGTCAAGCTCGCGCTGCCGCATCGCGAAGTAGTTGGACAGGTTCTCCGACGCGCTCAGCGCCATGGTGGTGAGGTGGCTCTCCTGCGCGGCGAGCAGCGTGTCCCGATACGAGAGCGCGGTGGCCACCATGCCCGCGAGGGCCGCGCAGACGAGGGCGACGATGACCGCCAGCATGACGCGCTCCCCGTGCGCGAGCCGTGTCGAGACGTGGCTGGGCCTCGCGTCGGCTCGCGCCGAGTCCGGCGCCGGCGCCCCCATGGCAGCCGTGTCCCGCGTATCACCGCACGCCCCGTCCATCCCGGCCTCCCCGCCTCGCCGCCCCTGCCGACGCCGTGCGTCGTCACGCGCCCGCGACCGCCCCGCCGCTCGCGGCACGCGCACGATGGTAGCATGGGAAGGACGGACGGGACGCGCCGAGGAGCGCTCCCGGCGGCGCGAGGGCGAGGAGGCGTCATGACACGGGAGCGCGTGCTCGTCATTGACGATGACGAGCAGATCCTGAAGGCGATCCGGATGTTCCTGCGGCACGAGGGCCTGGAGGCGACGTGCTGCGCAACGGGCGCCGATGGTCTCGCCGCCGCCGGCGCAGGCACGTTCGACCTCGTGCTGCTTGACCTTGACCTGCCCGACCTGGACGGCTTCGGCGTGCTCGAGCGCCTGCGATCGCGCGGCGACACGACGCCGGTCATGGTCATCTCCGGCCATGACGAGGAGTACAACAAGCTCATCTGCCTCGGCGGCGGCGCCGACGACTACGTGACCAAGCCCTTCAGCCTGCCGCTGCTCATCTCCAAGGCCCGCGCCCTCATGCGCCGCAACAGCCTGTACGCCGCCGGGACGCGAACGGCGACGTCGTCAGGCGGGGATCGCGTGACCTGCGGGCCGTTCACGCTGGAACGCGACGCGTGCCGCGTGCTGAAGGATGGCGAGCCGCTCAGCCTCACGGCGCGCGAGCTCGCCCTGCTCACGCTGTTCCTGAGCCATCCCGGCCAGGTCTTCTCAAAAGCCCAGCTCTACGAGCGTGTGTGGGACAACCCCGTCGTGGACGAGAACACCGTGATGGTGTATGTGAAGCGCCTGCGGGACAAAATCGAGACGGACCCCTCGCACCCCACGTACCTGCAGACGCTGCGAGGGATCGGCTACCGCTTCTGCGCATAGCGTCGCGCGGACGCCCTGGGGGCCGGCGCCGCGCCGCCCCCGCACACGCGATGGCCGGATGCCCTCCCCTCAGTCGTGAGCCGACGCCGCCTGCGCGACCGCCGGCACGTCCGACACCGTCGTGACGCCCGCCCCAGCGTTCGGGTCAAGGCGCGACACGCTCACGTCGCACACGAGCGCGGCGACCAGCAGCGCGGCCGCCATCGTCGCGAGCCGCGGCGGCATCCTCGTGACGAACTCGTCAAACGAGGGACCGAGCAGATACACCACCAGCACGCAGCCGATGCCGAAGACGAGCAGGCCCTCCGCGCAGACGCGGCCGTCGACGTTCAGGAAGTAGCCGGTGTAGTCCCACCAGCGGTGTCCGTAGAGCGCCTCGGCGGCGACTGACGTGCTGAACTCGATGACGCCGCACAACGCGGTCGCGACGGCAAACTCCGCGACCGGCGTGCGACGGAAGCGCGCACACAGCGCGAGCGTGATCACGCCGCCGATGCCGTAGATCGGCAGCCAGGGTCCGTGGAGCATCCCGCGGTTCACGAAGCCCCCCGACTGGAGGAACGCGACGCAGCACTCAAAGGCCCAGCCACCGATCGAGAGCGCGAAGAACAGCAGCGCGAGCGAGCGCAGCGTGTAGCAGCGGTCGGCGTCTGCCACGAACTCGGCGTGCCTGTCACTGCGCGCGGACGGCGCGTAGAACGGCCCGAGGCGGCGCGGGTACTCCTCGCCACGCAGCGTGCTGCGGCTCTCTTCGACCGACGCCTTCACGTCCTGCACGCGCTGATAGGCTCGCTTGCGGTCCAGACTGCCGATCCAGACGCGAAAGTGCCGGGCGAAGAAGCCCCGCCAGCCAGGGATCGGTGCGTCGTGCGCGGCGACGTAGCGCTCCTCCTCCACCACGTCGGCGTACGCCGCCGTCAGCACGCTCGCGGGCGCGCGGTCAAAGAGGCAGTCGTCGACGAGGGCCTCGCGCGCGCCGGCGACGCCGGTGGCGAGCGCCTCGGCACGCCGTGCGGCGTAGAACTCGGCGAGGGACGCCATCAGGTAGGGGTTGGTGTAGGCGATGTCAGACAGGCCGAACGTCAGCACGCCAAGGGCGCGCCAGCCCGCGAACGAGAGGTACAGGCAGGCGAGCTCCCCCTTGTGCCCGCGCATCATGCGGCACGAGAGGCCAATCGCCTCGCGCGGTCTGAGGCCGGGGTTCTCCGCCGCGATGAACGGCACGAGCGCGTAGGAGAAGAACTTGACGACGCCCCCGACGATCGTGAGAAACCACAGCAGCAGGAAGACGTCGCACACGAGCATCGTCATCGCGCAGCGCAGCCACCGACGGGCATACGCGGGATAAAAGACGCGCGAGAATGGCACCTCCTTGTAGAGGCGCGCCTCCATGAACGGCCGTCGGACCATGACGGGGATCATGTTCTGCAGCAGCACCCAGATCGCCATGCTGCCGAGGAACAGGAGCACGATGATCACCTTCGCCGACGCCGAGTACGGCAGCCCCAGACCATGGATGATGGTCGCGACCTGCGCA
>CACZRK010000298.1 GCA_902783515.1 uncultured Coriobacteriaceae bacterium
GGTGGCTGCCTCCCGTCACCTGCGACTGCGCGGGATCATGGCTGTGGCCCCCGTCGGCGCCGACGCGGACGCCGCGTTCGCCCGGGTGCGCGAGCTGGCCGAGGTGGTGCGCGGCGTCGACCCCGCCCTCGTCGTGTGCCTGGGCGCCTACGACCCCTCGCTCGACTGGTCGGAGGCGGGGCACGCCGGGCGTCGGCACCTGGCGGGCGTCACGAACCTCATGCTCGCCACGTCCGACCTGGCGAGCTGCCGCATGGTCTACCTCTCCAGCGAGGAGCCGTTCGCCGCGGGGTACGACGGGGACGTCGCCGACGATGCGCGGCCCAACCCGCTGACGGGCGAGGCCGGCTGGCGGGCGCAGGTGCTCGCGGCGGCGGAGAGCCAGTGGCTCTCCGCGCGTCGCCTCGCCGGCAGCGACGTCCTCGTCCTGCGCCTCGACCACGTCTACAGCCTGCCGAGCGGCGCGCGCCTGCGCGACGAGACGTGCCTTGGCCTGTGCCTGACCGCCTTCCGCACCGGCAAGGTCTTCGCCGACGCCTCGCACGTGTTCTCGCCGCTCTACGTGGACGACGCCGTGGACGCGGTCTGGCGCGCCTCCAAGGCGCCCGCGCACGCGCGGGACCTCTACAACGTCGCGAGCGGCCGCGCCTGCGACGAGCGTGAGGTGGCCGAGATCGTGCGCCGAGCCATGGACGGCAGGCTGGACGTGGTCGTGGGCGGAGACGCCCCGGCGCGCAGGGTCGTGCTGGACGGCTCCTCATTCGCCGACGAGTTCGGCATGAGCGTGCACCACCGCCTGGAGGACGCAATCCCGCAGATCATGTCCTACCTGCGGGTGCACGGCGAGCGCTTCCTCCGGCAGGGCGACGTCCCCCCGGCGGGGCCGGCGCGCGTCCTGCACGCGCTGCGGACGGTGGGCGGCGGCGTCGTGCCGGTGGCGGAGAACCTCGCCTGCTTCGCGCTCGTGGCGCTGCTCATGGCCGCCTTCGGACAGGCTGGGCCGCTGGCCAGGATCGACCCCTACCTGCTCTACGTGCTCCTGTTCGCCGTCACCTACGGGCAGGGCCAGGCGGTCCTCGCCGGCTGTCTGGCGGCGGCGGGGCACCTGTGGTCCGCCATGGGCGCGCACGGCGCCTACGCGACGGCGATCGACGTCGGCACGTACCTGTGGGTCGCGCAGCTCTTCATCGTGGGGCTCTCGGTCGGCTACCTCAAGGACCGGCTCGAGAAGGTCCGGGTCGAGGACGCGGACGAGATCGCCTACCTTCGCGGGCGGCGGGACGACATCAAGGCGATCAACGCCGAGAACGTCCACGTCAAGCGGATGCTCGAGACGCAGCTGCTCGGCCAGGAGGACAGCCTCGGTCGCGTGTACCGCATCTCCTCGGAGCTCTACGAGGGGGACGAGCGCGAGGTGATCTTCCGCGCGGCGCGCATGCTCTCGCGGCTCACGGACTCGCCCGACGTGTCCATCTACGTCGCGTCCAAGGGCGGCTACCTGCGCCTGCTGTCCGCGACCTCCGACGCCGCCCGCGGGCTGGGCAACTCGGCGCGCCTCGACGGGCTCGGGGCGCTGGGGGAGGACCTGGCCGCCAGGCGCACGTTCGTGAACCGCTCGTTGGACGCGGGGCTGCCCGGCATGGCCCGCGGCATCTACGACGACGACAGGCTCCTGGTCGTGGCGATGGTCTGGAGCGTGCCGTGGGACCGCATGACGATGGCGCAGGCGGACATGCTCGCGGTCTCCTGCATGATCATCCGCGACGCGATGGTGCGCGCCTCGCGGATGATGGACGCCCTCGCCTCCACACGCACGGTCGCGGGGACCGGCCTTCTGGACGCACGGGCCTTTGACGAGCTTCGCGGCATCTACCGGCGGGCGAGCGAGGAGGGGCTCGTCGTGTACGGCGTCCTGCGCGTGGCCGTGCCGGCGGACGTCGCGCTGCCCGCGTTCGAGTCCGCGCTGCGCGCCCGCCTGCGTGAGACGGACTACCTCGGCGTGGACGGGAACGGGTCGGTCCTCGCGCTGCTCGTCAACGCGTCGCAGGCCGACGCGCGCCAGGTGGCCCGCCGTCTGGCCGAGGCGGGGTTCGCCTGCGAGGTCGTCGAGGAGGGGGCGGACGGCCATGGGCGCTGAGTGGCCGCTGACGACCGCGGCGCTCGCCGTCGTGCTCGTCGCGAACGCGCTCGTCGCCCTCGCGTACCTGGCGTACGGACTGCTCGTGCGGCCCGCGCTGGAGCGGACGCGCGCGCAGGGCACCCTCGCGCGCCGCGGCGAGCTGCTGCGGCGCTTCCGCGACGACGCCCCCGCGACGGGCGA
>CACZRK010000299.1 GCA_902783515.1 uncultured Coriobacteriaceae bacterium
AGCACGTGGTGCTCGCCGGCGGTCCCCGCCGCATAGGTCTTGTTGAGCCCCGAGATCTCGATCACGCGGGCACCTCCTTCGTCTCTCGCGGCATGGCGCCGCGCCTCCCCCGCCTCTGGTCGCGCCCCGCGCGCCGCAGCGCCCCGCCGGCCGCGCAGAGGGCGCGACGGCGCATGGGGCGCAGACGCACGAAAGGGGCCGCCCCCACCGGTCGACGTCGACCGTGCGGGACAGCCCCCGAAGCGCTCTGCGGATGCGGTTAGAACAGGGCGACCACAGCGCCGTTGTAGTTGTCCTTGATGAACGTGCGGACCGCGCTCGTGAACGTGGCGTTGACGAGGGCCTTGGTCTTGTCGATCGCCTCGTTGCCCTCCTTGACGGTGAGGACGTTCACGTACGCCTGGGCGGCCACAGAGTCGTCCGCCTCGACGGCCAGGGCGTCCGCGATCGTGTAGCCGGCGTCAAGGGCGTAGTTGCCGTTGATGGCCGCGATGTCCACGTCGGCGAGCACGGTGGAGACGGCCGCGGCCTCGACCTCAACGAACTGGATGTTCTTCGGGTTCTCGGCGATGTCGTTGGTGGTGGCCTCGATGCCCACGCCGTCCTTCAGCTTGAGCAGCCCCTCCTGCTGGAGCAGCAGCAGCGCGCGGGCCTCGTTCGTGACGTCGTTGGGCACGGCGACCTGCGCGCCGTCGGCGAGGGCGTCCAGCGAGCTCGTCTTGCCGGCGTAGAGGCCGAAGGGCTCAAAGTGCACGCCGCCCACGGACACGAGGTGCGTGCCCTGCTCCTTGTTGAAGTTCTTGAGGTAGGTGATGTGCTGGAAGTAGTTCGCGTCAACCTCGCCGTCCTCGGTGGAGGTGTTCGGCAGGACGTAGTCGGTGAACTCGCGGACGTCCAGCTTCCAGCCCTTGGCCTCCAGCGCGGTCTTCACCGGGCCGTTGAGGATCTCAGCGTGCGGCGTGGCGGACGCGGCGACCGTGATCGTCTTGTCGCCGGTGGCCTCGGGGACCTCCTGGTCGACGGGCGCCGGGCCGCCGTCGGCCACGGAGAGCGCGCCGGTCTTGTCGGCCTGCGAGGACTTGTCCGCGGCACCGGACTTGTCGGCAGCGGCGGACTTGTCGGCGGCGGCGGAAGCGCCGTCCTTGGCGTTGGCGGTCAGGCCGGCGGTGGCGGCGACGACCGCGAAGGCGCCGAGACCGGCGACGAAGGAGCGACGCGAGATGCTGCTGAGCTGAGCCATGATGAGCCTCTTTCTCTCTCCCACCCGAGGTCGGGCGGGCGGTGTCTGTGAGCGTGTGGGGACGTCCGCGTGCGCGGGCGTCCGCTCAGGCGCGTGGCGCCTCGAGCACCCACCACTTGAGTGGGTGACTGTGGTTATAGACGGTGCGGCGCGGGCAATCAAGCCTCAACGTGTGGAGCGGAATCGCATGATGCATCGTTATTATTATAAAGAATATATCGATATATTCTGAATAATATAATCTATATCTATATATTTTATTTGTTTGCAATTTTTGCGCGCGGTTATTTCCCACGGTTATACCTGGCGCTCACAAAACGATATGATGGCGTAGGCGCGCGGACGACCGTCCACACGACGTCCATGACCGCAGCGCGCAGACGACGAGGCCTCGGAGGCTACCAGATGACGAAACAGGAGTTCAGTGACATCGAGGAGATCCGTGCCTACTTCGCGCGCGACGAGATGGCCACCAAGTGCCTGGGCGCCCACGTGGACGCGGTCGACCCCGCGACGCACGAGGCCGTCGTGAGCATGACCATTGACGACCGCCACCACAACGGCCACGGCTTCGTCATGGGCGGCGTCATCTTCTCGCTCGCCGACTTCGCGCTCGCCGTCTGCAGCAACGTCGGGCAGAAGCCGACCGCCTCGGTCTCGAGCGCCATCCAGTACATGAGCCGCGCCAGGGGCGCGCGGCTCATCGCGACGGCGCGCGCGGACAAGTCAGGGCGCACGCTCGGCTTCTACACGGTCGACGTCACCGACGAGCTCGGCACGCACGTCGCCCGCATGACCGCGACCTGCATGCGCACGTCGCACTGAGGCGTCGCGGGCACCGCTCGCGGTCGCCTCTCGCGGGCTCCTCATGTGAAGCTGATGTTCGCGACGCGTGGAGGAATCGCGCACGACGGGCGCCATGAGGGGCGCACGGATGCCTCCCGAGGGGCTTCTCGACGTCTGATCATGTCAAATCGGGCAAAG
>CACZRK010000300.1 GCA_902783515.1 uncultured Coriobacteriaceae bacterium
ACCGCCGACGCGTCCGCCTTGGTGCTAGCCTTCGCGTCGGTTTTGCCGCTTGCCTCCGCTGCGCCCGCGCGCACGCTTGTCGCAGCCATGCTTGCCGCCGCTGCCGCGATTCCGGTGCTCACGAACGAACGCCTTGAAATCTCCTGCATAACTTCCCCCTTCGTCTGCGCTTTCCAGCGCAACCGTTACCTACTACTCCGTCTTGATGTCGCGCGGTGCCCCCTGACGTGGCCCGAGAACATCTTTTGGTATACGATCAACGGGTGCGCGTGGCTATACACACGACGTTGCGGCTTTGAAACGCTTCGTTGCCACAGCTGTCGCGTCTCCACGCGCGACTTCGCAGAGGGCGTGCCAATCACGGGGTGGTTTGGTGGATACGCGGGTGTGTCGATACTTCGTCGAGCTCTGTCGCCACGGCAGCTACTCAGCGGCAGCACGCGAGCTGTTGATCACGCCGCAGGGTCTCAACCTTGCTATTCGCCGTCTTGAGCGCGAGCTGGGAGTCCATCTCGTTGATAGCGGGCATGGTCCGGTGCGCCCCACTGCATACGGGGAGGCGCTTCGGGACTGCGCGGAATCGATGATCGACCTTGAGATCAGCATGCGCGCGAGATTTGAGGAGATCGCTGCACGGCAGAGCGGCATCATCAAGCTCGGTGGGTCGATCGGCATTATGGACGACCACCTCAAGCAGTGGATCGCGAGGTTTGACGGTGCCGTCGAGCTGTTGCCGGAGATGCCAGACTCAGAGTGCGAGCAGGGGCTCCTAGACGGTGCGTGCGACTTCGCGGTTATCACCGACCCATGTGATCAGCCAGAGCTGCTGCATGGCGTACCCATATCACGTGACAGCCATTTTCTATGGGTAAATCGCGAGAATCCCTTGGCGCGTCGTGACGCGCTGCGTGTGGAGGACCTGGAGGGTGAGGTCATCATGTCGGTGAATGCCGACTACCATAACGGTCCTGCCCTTCTCGACCTGATCTCCGAGGCGGGCGTCGACTGTCGTGTCGTGTTCACGTCAGAGATGATCAAGGTCTATGAGTTCGCGTTGGCCAACCGCGGCCTCGGTTTGACGGGGCGCAGCCACGTTGACGCCATCGGCTCGTCTAGGCTGGTCGGGTTACCGTTCGCGCAGTTGCCTCTTTGCGTCTCGCTCTATTACCGCGCTGATCGTGAGTTGAGCGAGACGGAGGGGCGGTTCGTCGCACACATGGGCGCATATCGTGCCGCAGGGGCATAGGCATGGATGTGCCCCCTGGCGCGGGCATGAGATCAGGCGCGGGTCTGGGCACATGCCAAACGGCGGAGGTTGGGATTGGGACGCCGTGAGGTGCGTGCGCGAATGGGGCCGAACCGCTCGTTCGGGGGACACCGCTTACTAGGCGCGCAGGTGGGGTGGGACAACGTCACGTGAATGGATGCTTACCCGGGACGGAAGCGTACGTTCTGGAGTGTTTCGCCGGGGCGCAGGAACAGTCTTCGACGATTGGGAGACTCCGTGGCGCCGATGACGGTGCGGAGGCTCGCTCGGAGGTCTCCCATTCGTGCGAACCTGTGCCGAAAGTGCTCCCGAACGTGCGTGTGCACGAACGGGAGCACTCCGATTCGCAGAAGACTATCCCGCCGGCTCGCGCGAACCCTCCCGAACGTCGGAATCCGTGCGCCCGGCGCCGTCATCCGACGCCGGATCAACGACTCCTCGGGCCTACGCCTCAGCGTCCTGGCGGCTCACCTTGTAGGCGTGGTCGGCGCCGTACAGCGGGTGCGGGTACTCGACGCCCATCACGCTCTTGGCGGCGAGCCAGCCGGAGATCAGGTTGTGCGACAGGTTGAGGCCGCCATAGTACTGCGCGTACATGCCGTTGAAGAAGCCGCCGTGGTCCAGGCCGCAGACCTTCAGGCCCTCGATGCGCTCGCCCGCCGGCGTGAGCGGCGTGTAGGTGGTGTCCACGCGGATGCCGCCGAGCGTGGAGAGGAGCCACCCGGCGAGCTTGCAGGCGTAGTACGGCGGCTGGTCGATGGCCGACAGCCGCCAGGGCGCCTTGCCGTAGTCGGTGTCGCAGCCCTGCGCGACCAGCTCGTTGTAGTGCTCGACCGTCTGGAGGAAGGCCTCGGACGCGTCCGCGTCCATGCCCATCGCCTCGGCGAGCTCCTCCAGCGTGTCGCACTTCAGGAGGTTGCCGCTCTCCACATTCGGGTCAAGGTACACCTCCCGCCACTGCTCCTCGCTCGTGCAGGGATAGAACTGCCCGAGCAGCAGGCAGTTCTTCGCGCCGGGCTTGGCGACGACGCGGCTGCAGATCGTGGTGTCAAAGGAGACCACGTCGTCCCAGCTTGAGTCATCAAAGACCTGCCAGTAGAAGCCGCCGGGCTGCTGGGCGCCCAGGTTGAACACGACGTCGTACGGACCGTCCTCGTTGCAGAAGCGCTTGCCGAACTGGTTCACGCGCAGGAAGGGCTGCGAACCGGGCCACCAGAAGGCGTTGTTGCCGCCACCCTGGCCGTCCCAGCCGATGTCGCCGTTCGTCTCG
>CACZRK010000301.1 GCA_902783515.1 uncultured Coriobacteriaceae bacterium
CGCGCTCGGGGCGACGGCCGCGCCCTGCGCGTCGCCGCGCGCGACGAGCCTGGAGAGCCGCCGCATCTCGCGGATGACGAACACGCCGGTGACGAGGATGGCGCAGGCGTCGGCAAAGCTCGGCGCGGCGGTGAGCGCCGCGAGCGGCGTCAGCGACGGGAAGATGGCCGGCAGGAAGCGCGGCACCAGGAAGAGGAACGGCAGGTAGAAGATCAGCTGGCGCGTGAGCATGAGGAAGATCGCCTTGACGGGCTGGCCCGTCGCCTGGAAGTAGTTGGACCCGACCACCTGGAACGGCACGACGGGAAACATGAGCGTCATGAACACGAGCGTGTGCGCGGCGAAGTCGTGCAGGTCCACCGAGAGGCCGAAGAAGCCCATGATCTGGCTGGAGAGCAGCAGCGTCGGGATCCACAGCACGAGGTTCGTGACCGTCGCGGCGCCGATCGTGATCCACAGTGCCTTGCGCACGCGGCGGTACTGGCGCGCGCCGTAGTTGAAGCCCAGGATCGGCTGCGCCGCGATGGCGAAGCCGAACGTGACGAAGAACAGGATCTGGATGACCTTCTGCACCGTGCCGATCACGGCCAGGCCGCCGTCGGCGCCGATCGGGTCGGTCGGGCCGAGCGCGGTGATCTGGATGTTCAGCATGCTCGCGGTCAGCGAGGCGGCGA
This sequence comes from uncultured Coriobacteriaceae bacterium, assembly GCA_902783515.1. Classification (GTDB taxonomy): domain Bacteria; phylum Actinomycetota; class Coriobacteriia; order Coriobacteriales; family UMGS124; genus CAIFEU01. The sequence goes on from CACZRK010000301.1 coordinate 675, forward strand.
CGTTCACCGCGAACGAGGACAGGCCGACCGCCGCGATGCCCCTGACGACCTTCGCGCTCGGGCGGATCGCCGGCCACGTCAGCCGCAGGCGCGACCGGCCGGAGAGGAAGTAGCGGATGACGAGCGCGGCCGTGAGGAGCTGGCCGCCGACGGTCGCGAGCGCCGAGCCCGTCATGCCCAGGCCGAGCACCATGACGAGCGCGTAGTTCAGCGCGACCGAGGCGAGCGTGCCGATGACCATCACGACCAGCGCGTAGCTCGGCGCGCCGTCCGTCCTGATGAAGTTGGACATGCCGGCGCCGACCGCCGAGACGAAGAAGCCGACCAGGATGATGTGGCAGAACTGACGCGAGTACGCGCGGTTCAGGTCGGTCGCGCCCAGCAGGTTGAGCACGGGGTCCAGAAAGACGAGCGCGACCGCGGAGAGCGCGATCGGCACGACGATCAGCATGAGGAAGGCGTTGCCCATCGTGCGGTCGGCCTCGTCCATCCGCCCCTCGCCCATCTTGATGGCGGCGAGCGCGTTGCCGCCGGCGCCGAACCACGCGCCGAACGCGTTCATGATCATCATGAGCGGGAACGCGACCGTGGTCGCGGCGATGCCGACCGATCCCACGGCATGCCCGACGAAGAAGGTGTCGATGAGGTTGTACAGCGCCGAGACCATCATCGAGAGGATCGCGGGCGGCGTGTACTTGAGCAGCAGCCGCGAGACGGGCGCCGTGCCGAGCGGGTTGTTCGCGACCGAGAGGGCGTCGTCCGCCTCCGCGCCCGCGACGCCCGCGGAGGCCACGTCACGGGACGCCCGCGCGCCCTCGTCCCGCGCGCCCGCAGCCGCCCGCGCCCCCGTCACGTCAGCCCGCTCGTCCCCACGGCGCCCTTGCTCCATGCGATCGCCACCCATCCCCCACGCGTCTGCGTGTCCCTAGATTCGATTCCGCGAAACCTTGTAAGTTTAGTAGCCATACAATCCACGGTGGGGTGCGTGCCCAATCGCACACATCCTGCACCGCAAACCATCACGTGTCGTGCATCGGGACGCACGGGAAAGGACGTCACATGGCAGACATCAGGGAGCGCCTCGGGCACGAGGTCCTCATCATCCAGGGCGTGATGGACGAGGCGCTGCGTGCGCAGGGGTTCGCCGATCCGCTGGCGCAGCTCAACCTCACGGAGCCCGAGGTCGTCTCCAGCGCCCACCAGCTCTACCGCATCGCCGGCGCCGACTGCGCGATCACAAACACCGCCGGGGCGACGAGCGCACGGCTTGCGCCGGCGGGGCTCGCGGGCGAGGTCGCGGCGATCAACGAGCAGGGCGTCCGGCTCGCGCGCGAGGAGGAGTACCCGCACGTGCTCGCGCGCGTGACGCCATGCGGCGTGGCGGTCGAGGCGGGCAGCGGCGCGTGTGCGATCGTCGAGAGGCCCGCGGGAGCGGCCGGCGCCGACGCGCCCGCGGCGCCGGGCGACGCGTCCCTGGAGGGCCAGGGCTGGCAGCAGGGGTTCGCCGTGGCCGTGGAGCAGTACGCCGAGCAGATCGCCGCGCTCGCGAGCGCAGCGCCCGACGCGATCCTGCTCACGGGCTTCACGAGCTCAGACGACGCCCTGGCGGCCTGCCTCGCGTCGCGGCGCGTCACCACGCTGCCCGTACTCGCGAGCATGACGGTCGCGGCTGGCGACGGCGTGGCGGACGAGGCGGCGCTCGCAGAGGCGCTCGTGACGCTGGCCCGCGCCGGCGTCGACGCGGTCGGCTGCGACGGCCTCGCGACGGGGAC
>CACZRK010000302.1 GCA_902783515.1 uncultured Coriobacteriaceae bacterium
ACCGCGCACAGTGGGAGATCCGCGAGCTCGCGTGGAAGATGCTGGAGCTTGTGCGCCCGACGGCGCCGTACATCTTCCGCCAGGCCGGCCCCGGCTGCGTGCGCGGGCACTGCCCGGAGGGGAAGATGACCTGCGGGAACCCCTTCCCGCGCGCCGAGGAGTACTAGCGTCGCGCGTGCGCGCCCGTGACGCGCCCGTGATGCCCGTGAATGTCGCGCGTGCGCGGCGGCGCACGAACGCCAGGGGGCTCCCCGCACGGGCGCGCCTGCGCTCGCGTGCGGGGAGCCCCCGTTCGCCCATCGGCTGGTCTTGTCGGGAGCCTACACCTCCAGGCTCGTGTCCCTGCGCTTGAATCCGAAGTAGAGCACGAGGTAGTACACGACGCCGATGGCAATCCAGATCAGGCCGAGGATCTTCGCCTGCGGCTCCAGCGAGACCCACACGTATGCGGTAATGAGCAGGCCGACGAGCGGCAGGATGAGGTGCCGGATGACGCGGCCGGTCCGCTCCTTGACGAAGAAGTGATAGATCACCGTCACGTTCAGCAGCATGAACGAGGTCAGCGCGCCGAAGTTCACGAGCCGGGAGATCGCGTCGATGCCCAGGCTGTTGAAGACGGCCACCAGGATCAGGCTGGCGACCGCAACGAAGACGATCGCGACGTATGGCGTCTTGAAGCGCTCGTGCACCCGCGCGAGCGGCTTGGGCAGCATGCCGTCGCGTCCCATGGCGAACAGGATGCGCGAGAGCGCGGTCTGGGCGGCAAGCGCGTTGAAGATGCCCCAGGAGATCGCCGTCGCCACGGCGCACAGAGCGTACAGGAAGTTGCCGCCGGCGATCTGCGCGACCAGGTAGAACGCGTTGTCGGGGTCGTCGGCAAACGAGGCGCCGGTGGGGTCGAGGCAGCCGGCGACGTAGGTCTGCAGCATGAACAGGGCGCCGACGATGAACAGCGCGCAGACGGTGGCGCGGCCGGGACCCCTCTTGGCGTCCTTCGCCTCCTCGGAGAGCGTCGAGATGCCGTCAAAGCCCAGGAAGCTCAGCACGCCCAGCGAGACCGCGCCCATGACGACGTTCAGGCTGAAGCCGTCGGGGTTGTAGAACGGGCGGCTCGTGAACGAGAGCGCATCGCTCGTGGCGATTGCGTGCACGCCCATGACGACGAAGATCGCCAGCACGACGAGCTCCGCGGCGAGCGCGACCTTGTTCACGCCCGCGGTGAACTCGATGCCGACGAAGCTGACGATGGTATTGATCGCGATGAAGACGATCGCCCACGCGATCGCCGGAACGCCCGGCACGAGCCCGGACATCGCCTGCGCCGCCACGACGTAGAGCAGGGTCGGAACCAGCAGGTAGTCCATCAGGATCGTCCATCCGGCAAAGAAGCCGAGGTGTCTGTTGATGCCGCGGCTCACATAGCCGTAGACCGAGCCCGAGACGGGGAAGGCCTCGGACAGCGCCGCGTAGGAAAGCGCGGTGAAGACCATCGCGATCATGCCGATGAGGTAAACGAGCGACGGCATGCCGTTCGAATCGTTGAAGACGCCGCCATAGATGCCGAACGGCGCGATGGGGACCATGAAGATCAGGCCGTAGACGATCATGTCGGGGATGGTCAGCGCCCGCTTGAGCTGCTGCTTGTAGCCCATCTCCTCAAGCTCGTGCTCGCTTGCCGCCTCCTCCTGCCGGAGGCGTTCACTCTCTGCCATGGATGCTCCTGTCTCGTAAGGGGTCCGCATGCGGTGGCGCGCAACGGCGCGCGCAACGGCGCGGACGATGGCGTGGCAGCGCGCGTGGTGGCGCCCAAGGGGCCGGTCCGCCGCTGCCGGGCGAATCCGGCTACCAGGTGAATCCGTACGCCTCGATGACGCGCTTGGGCACGACGAACCGCGCCGTGCGCTGCGGATCCACGATCTGGCAGACCTGCACGTCGGCGCACAGCGACAGCAGCATGACGAGGTCCTCGGTGGAGATGCCGCTCAGTCGCTTCGTGAGGATGGCGACCATGTCGTGGACGGCCGTGTCGCAGGCCTCGTCGAGCGTGGGCGCCGAGGCGATCGTGATGAAGCGGTCCGCGTCCTCGAGCACGGGGTTGGAGAGCGTGCGGTCGTGCAGCGCGGTGAGCCGCGCCGTCACGTGTCCGGCGACCTCCGCGCCGCAGACGCCGATCTCGCCGTCGCCCATCACGGCGTGCATGTCGCCGCAGCCGAACAGCGCGCCCTCGCAGGCGACGGGGAAGTACAGCGTGGTCCCCTGGCCGATCTGCGTGTTGTCCATGTTGCCGCCATGGTGGCCTGGCGTGCCGCAGTTGATGCGCGCCCCGTTGGCGGGCGCGACGCCGATGACGCCGATCATCGGCTTGAGGTCCAGCTCGACGCCGCGCGCCTCGTCCCAGACCAGCTTGCCGTCGTGGATGTACTTGACCGTTGAGGACAACCCGTCATGGAAGATGTCGCCGAGCGTTCCCTCGCCCTCGCCGGTGCACATCGCGGTGTGGTCGTCCACGCTGACCTCGAGCAGCTCGACCTTCAGGACGTCGCCGGCGTGTGCGCCCTCCACGAAGACGGGGCCTGTCGCCGGGTTCACGTTATCCCAGTCCAGCGCGTCGATCGAGTCCTCGGGCGTCTGGAGCTGGTTGCCGAAGCAGTCCTTTGTGCGAATGCGCACCGTCTCGCCCGACGGGATGGTGAGCGCCGGCTCCGCGGCGTCCGAGAACTCGAAGATCACGCGCTCGTCTGACAGTTCGATCATATGCTCCCTCTCTCTGTGGTTCTCAGGCGGGGTTCCCCACGCCCCGACACGCCTTGACAAGCCTCCGACGCGCCCAGACGCATCTTGCCAAGCAGTCCCAACGCGTCCTGGGCGCCACGTCGCGTCGCGCGGTGTCGCGCTCCCGATCTCGCCGCGGCGCGGTCGCGTCGGCCGCAGGCGCGGGCTGCGAGTTCCCGTCGGCGCGCCTGCGGCCGATTATGCCATGGTACGCGAGCGCCGCGACGCCGTTGGCGGAGTGGTCGTTACATCTTGGTTTCCTGCCTCGCCCCGGCCCGTGCCGCGCGTCGCCGCCCGGCGCTGGCGGCGTCGCGCCGGGCCGGCGCGCCTGTTCGCTGACCTGCCGGTTCACCCGCACGCCGAGCTGTCGGCCGCCTCCCGTCGTGTCCGGGGCGGGGTTTCGCTCTTCGCGCAATGTGCGGCAGCGCCCGAACGGAGATGGCTGAGAATGAACGATAAGCGATATCGAATTCATGAGCAGTCGAGAAGGCGTTGAAGAAACTGCTGGTAAACGGCTTGCCGTTGCATTCCGAGGCGCTGAGATTGCTCAGAAACCTTCGCTCATCGCTCATTTTCAGCCACCATCCGGCGCGTCGTGGCAGAGCATGAGCGATGAGCGAAGTCGCGCGCCAAGGCCGCGACGCCCGAACCCCGCGCTCGAGCTCGCGCCGCGGTCCGGGCGTCGCGGAGCTCCGGTCGCCATACCGGCGACGTGTCCGCCACATGACGCGAGCGCCGGGCGGCTGCCGCCATTACGTCCAAGTTTGCCGTATCATACCTGCATGTTTTATAGATCGTGCGGCTGCGACCGGTGTCATCGATGCGCCATCGCCTCCGACGCGGTTTCATGGGTCGCGGTTTTCGCACGCCTGCGCTTCATTTGCTCGCGCGTTGTCGTCGCACCGATGAGGTGCCCCTGGCGTCCGGGGACTGGGCGTTTGTCCCGGAGGTACCTCCATGTTCACGAACGAACCTGAGACGCCGGCGCGGACGGACGAGCTTCTCGACACATCCGCGCTGCGGGGCCTGACCGGCGCGCTGGTGCGATCGTTCCTTGCGAGACGCGTCCGCCGACTGCGCCGCGCCACCCTGCCGGTCGCCGTTGCCACGCCGACTGCGGCCGCCGCGCCGGATGCTGCCCCTGGCGCCCCGTCGGCTTCGGCCGTCCCGACCCAGGTCGCCGACCCTGTCGCCGGCGCCCAGCCCGCCGCTTCCGGCACCCAGCCCGCCGCTGTCCCC
>CACZRK010000303.1 GCA_902783515.1 uncultured Coriobacteriaceae bacterium
CCCCGCGGCGCGCGCCGACCGTCTCGACGCGCGCCGCCGCGGGCTAGTAGTTCACCGACTGCTGCTGGAAGTACGCCTGCGGGTGGCCGCAGACCGGGCAGACCTTCGGGGCCTCCTTGCCCACGTGCAGGTGACCGCAGACCGAGCACTTCCAGACCACGACGTCGTCGCGCTTGAAGACCTCGCCCTTGTCCAGGCGCTCGATGAGCTTGTTGTAGCGCTCCTCGTGGGCCTTCTCGATGGCGCCAACGGCCTCGAACTTCGCGGCGATCTTCGGGAAGCCCTCCTCCTTGGCGGTCTTGGCGAAGCCGGCGTACATGTCGGTCCACTCGTAGTTCTCGCCGGCGGCCGCGTCGCGCAGGTTCTCGGCAGTCGAGGGGATCTCGCCGTCGTGCAGGAAGCGGAACCAGAGCTTGGCGTGGGCGGTCTCGTTGCCGGCCGTCTCGGAGAAGATGTCCTGGATGATGCTGTAGCCCTCCTTGCCGGCCTGCTTGGCGTAGAAGCCGTACTTCATGGCCGCCTGCGACTCGCCGGCGTAGGCGGTCTGCAGGTTCTTCTTGGTCTGCGAGTTCTCGAAGTCCATGGTGGAGCTCCTCTCCGCGCGCGGCGCCTTGTCGCGTCGCGCCATCGTCCCCGCATGCGCCGCGCCCGCGCGCACCCGCGCTGCGGATGGCCGGCGCACGCCCTCGACACGACTATTGTTTACCCGCCGTCACGGCGGCGTCGCGCGGCCTGCCGCCCGCTCGCCAAGTTTCACCCAATTGCCAGCAGAAGCCCTCGCCGGCAAGCTCGTCGAGCAGGGCGGCCACGTCGGCGCGCCCGAGCGCGGGACGGCCCGCCCGCTCCTCCTCGCGGTTGACGGCGCCCGCGACGTCGTCGAGCGTCACGCCCTCCCCCGCCGGCGCGGCGAGCACGACGCGCAGCGCCAGCGCGCGCTTCTGGCGGTGCGAGCCCTCAAAGCGCGACTGGCGCACGTACGCCTTGGCGCGGCGCGTGGGGTTGGGCACGGCCTTCTTGAGGAAGGCGCCGTAGTCGAGCAGGGCGTAGTACCAGCCGCGCACGTCCTGGCCGCTGGCCGGGCACGCCTGCGCGACGAGCGGGGCCAGCGCCGCGTCAGGCACGACCGGCGCGGAGGGGAACAGCTCGTGGATGAAGACGGCGCGCACGTTGGTCTCCAGGTAGACGCCGGCCTCGTCAAAGGCGAACGCGCGGATGCCGGCCGCCGTGGAGGGGCCGACGCCCGGCAGGTCCAGCAGGGCGCGCTCCTCGCGGGGGAAGGCGCCGCCGTGCCGATCCACCACGGCGACCGCGGCGCGATGAAGCGCGAGGGCGCGCCGGTTGTAGCCCATCCCCTGCCAAGCTGCCAGGACCTCGGCGTCGTCCGCCGCGGCGAGCGCGCCCACCGTCGGGAAGCGCGCGACCCACTCGTCCCAGCGCGCGAGGACGCGCGGGACCTGCGTCTGCTGGAGCATGACCTCGGAGATCCACACGAGGTACGGGTCGCGCGTGCGGCGCCAGGGCAGGTCGCGCCAGTGCGCGGCGCCGGCCTCGCGCACCCGGGCGCGGAACGGCTCCACGCGCAGCGGGACCTCGGGCGGCATCGGGGGGTTCTTCGCGGCGCGGCGCGCGGAGGGGCGCGGGGCGGGGGGCGTGGCGGGAGTGGGAGACGCGGGTGACGCGGGGGCGGGGGCGGACGACCTCATCGATACGACCTCTTTCTGCGCGGCGAGGCGCGCGGGCATGGAGGTGGCGGGGCGCTAGCCCCAGGTGACCTGCGTCCAGCCGCGGCGCTCGGCCTCGTTGCGCAGGGTGTGGGTGGCGTTCACGCAGACGCACGTGCGCGCGGCCTCCAGCAGCGGAACGTCGGTGTAGTGGTCGCCGTAGGCGCGCTCGAGCACCCACCCGCCGGCGCCGAAGCGCTCGTCGGCATAGGCGCGGAGGCGCCGGAGCTTCTCGACGCCTGCCGTGACCTCGCCCTGGACGCGCCCGGTGTACCAGCCGCGCTCGTCGCGCTCCATGATGGTGGCCAGCGCCGCGTCGGCGCCGAGGAAGGCGCGGCTCGCCTGCGCGACCGCGTCAAAGGTGGCGGAGACGATGACGGCGTGCTCGCCGCACTGCTGGCGGCGGCGGATCTCGGCGATGCCGTTCGCGCGGTAGCGGGGGACGAGGATCTCCTCGTGGAAGTCGTCGAGGATCTGCGTGACGCGATCGGGGGGCAGCAGCTTGAGCTCGCCCATGATCTCCTCGCGCACCTCGCTCTGACGATGCGGGAGATGCAGCTTGTAGCGCACGCCCCACCACGAGGCGAGCAGGATCGTCTTTGCGTGGACGAGATGGTGGGAGATGAGGTAGCGCAGCACGAGCGTGCCGGACTGCCCGTCGAGCAGCGTGCCGTCCAGGTCAAAGGCAGCGATGCGAACGGGCGGCGCGTCGGTCGCGGCCGTCGCGCCCGCGTCGAGCGGACTGTCTGACACCTCGTGCCCTCCTTGCTCATCTCCGAGTCGCGCGGTTCGTCGACGGGTTCGCCGACGTCATGCCGGCCGTCGTATCATACCGCATGGGCGCGCAGGGAGACCAAACGAAAGCAGGCCAGCCGGCGAACCGACTGGCCTGCGCTCAAAGCAAATGGCGGGATGGACGGGGATCGAACCCGCGACCTCCGGCGTGACAGGCCGGCGCTCTA
>CACZRK010000304.1 GCA_902783515.1 uncultured Coriobacteriaceae bacterium
CGCCTCGGCAGGCGCATCGTCCGTCGAGGCGGACGCATCGCCCGCCGCCGGGGCGGGGCTCGAGCCGTCGGCGGGCAGGCTCTTCACGAGGGCGCGCAGGCCCTCCACGATGTTCTCGACGTCGGGCGCGGGATCGGCACCGCCGGAGTACGCCCATTCGAGCAGCCAGGCCGCGCTGGAGAGCGCCCCGAGCGTCATGGCGTCGTCGGGGCAGGTCAGCTCGATGTCCCAGGTGCGGTCCACGTTCGTGTCGATCGTGCGGCCCACCGAGATGTCCTGCACGCCCAGGCGCGCCAGGAACTCCAGCGCCACGTGCTCCAGCAGGTGGGCGAGCTCGGTGTCGCCCATGGAGTCGCGCAGCTGGTCGCCCTTGTCGCACACGCAGGCGTGGTCGGCGATCTGCGGCATGAGGTGGTAGACGCGGCTCGTCCCCTCCAGGTCCTCGCTCGTCTTGACGGGCGCCCCGTTGGCGAGGCGCACGCGCGCGACCATGGTCTTCGGCCCCACCGTCACCCTCTGGATGTCAAACAGGCTCAGTCGTGCGTCCCTTTCGCTTGTCAGGCCTCGTCAGGCGTCACGCCCGTGGCAGCCGTGCGCCGACTGCTGGCTATCCTAGCGCATCGGCGTGCGCGGGGCGTCGAGACGCCCCTCCGCGCGGCCTCCGCCACGCGGGGTGCGCTCGTCGCGACTGGCGTCACCCGCGCCGACGGCGCCCGCGGCACCGGTCTCGCCGGTGCCGTTGGGACCGACCGCGGCGACGGTGGCCGCGGCGGCCTGCCCCTCGGCCGGGGTCGAGGGGGCCTTCACGTACACGCGCTCGATGCGGCGGCCGTCCATCTTGGTGACGCGGAAGGTCCAGCCGTCCACCTGGCAGACGTCGCCCTTCTCGGCGATCTTGTCCAGCTCGTCCATGAGCCAGCCGGCGATGGTCTCGTACTCGTCGCTGTCCTCGATCGGCCAGCCCAGCTCCACCGCGTCGTCGATCGGGTAGGTGCCCTCCACGACCCACTCGCCCTCGCCGACCTTGGAGATGTCGCGGTTGTCGGGGTCGTACTCGTCCTCGATCTCGCCGACGATCTCCTCGACGATGTCCTCGATCGTGACGACGCCGGCCGTGCCGCCGTACTCGTCCACGACCACGGCCATCTGCATGTGGCTCGTCTTCATCTCGCTGAGCAGCGGCACGAGGTCCTTCGTGTCCGGCACGAACAGCGCCTTGCGGATGTAGTCGCCGACCGGCGGGACCGTGCCCGCGGGGACCGACGGCGCGGTCGTCTCGGCGGCGGAGGCGTGGGCGGACCCGTCGTTGCCGGCGGCCAGGCTGCCGTCGGCGACCTCCCCGGCGAGCGTCTCGACGGCGGCGCCGGAACGGGCCTGCAGCGCCGGCTTGATGAGGTCCTTGATGTTCACGATGCCGATGACGTCGTCGATGTCGCCGTGGTACACGGGCATGCGCGAGAACCCCGTCTTGTTCATGAGGCGCAGGACGCTCAGGATGTCCTCGGTGTCCTCGACGGCCTCCACGTCCACACGCGGCACCATGACCTCGCGCGCGATCGTGTCGCCGAGGTCAAACACGTCGTGGATCATCTGCTTCTCGTCGTCGGAGAGGTCCTCCTGCTCGGAGACCATGTACTTGAGCTCGTCCTCCGAGACGCTCTCGTCGGCCTGCTTGATGCGAAGGAGCTTGGAGAGGCCGTCGGCGCTGGCGCTGGTCAGCCACACGAGCGGCTTCATGATCGTCTGGAAGGCGTTGATCACCGGGGCGACGGACTTCGCCTTGCCCTCCGGGTCGGACAGCGCCATGCGCTTGGGCACGAGCTCGCCGATCACGATGCTGAAGTAGGAGACGATCAGCGTGATGAGGATGGGCGACAGGACCGGGGCGATGGCCGACAGCCAGCCGACGCCAAGGCCGCTGATGAGCGAGGCGAGCGGGTCGGAGAGGTTCGTGGACGCCGCGGCGCTCGCGAAGAAGCCCATGAGCGTGATCACGACCTGGATCGTCGCGAGGAAGCGGCTGGAGTCGCCCTGCAGCTCCACGACCTGGGCGGCCTTCTCGTCACCCTCCTCGGCGGCGTGGTCGAGCAGCGGCTTGGACGCGTTGACGAGGGCCATCTCGGACATCGAGAAGTACCCGTTGGCGATGATGAGCAGAAGCGAGACGACGATGCTTATGCCGACGGACATAGGCGGGATCCGACTCCTTTATGACGTGACGTGGAC
>CACZRK010000305.1 GCA_902783515.1 uncultured Coriobacteriaceae bacterium
CGCGAGGGCGCCGAGCAGGGCGCCGCGCGTCACGAGCGACCGGCGGGTCAGCGGCGTCGCGAGGACGCCGCCCATCGCGCCCGCGGCGCCCGTCGTGGAGCCTTCCGTCATCGTGTCGTCTCCCATGTGCATGATCGACTCCTCTCCCTCACGTTGTGTTGACGGGGAAGACGATACGATCCGATGGTTGCGTCCCGAATGCTTGTTGCGTACATGCGCGTGAATGTCTGAGGGCATCTGCATTGCCCGCGTATGGCATGCGGATTGCGGCGCGTATGCCAGCGCGTGAAGCGCCAGCGGATGCGAGCGGACGCGATTGACCGCGGGCGGGCGCGCGGATCCGCGGTCGGGATCGACATCCTGCCGCCCGGACTGCCGCAGCCGTCTGGCTGGCATCTATAATTGCCGCTCGTAATTGCCGTTTGTTCGGCGATATGTGCGAAGCCTCGCTATGGAAACGCGCCGATCACCGGCGCGCATTCGCACGGGGATGCCCGCGGCTCGCGCTTATCCCCCGCGCCGTCGAGATGCCGATGAGGCTGCGGGCTACTGGCCTCGGACGTGGAGCGAACGAACGGACGCCCGGCAGTTCCCGGACGTCCGTCGTGACTCATGGCGTCAAAGCCGCCTTGATGGCACCGTGCGCAGTTGGTGCGCCCATTGCTTAGAGAACTCTCGTCGCCGTGCTCATTCGAGGATCGGGCTGCCGTCCTCGTTCGCGCCGACGATCTTCTTGCCTTCGGCATTGATGAGGCTGCCGTCTCCGGCGACCCACCATCCGTCCTTAAAGTTCAGGTTGTACGCCCACTCGGGGAGCAGTGCCGCCCGCGAGGCGCCGTACGCGTTCTGCAGGATGATCTCGCCGGCGTTCTCCTCGCCCTCGGGATAGCGGTCGAGCAGGCCGTCATGGTCCATGTCAAGCCCGTTGACCTTGCCGCTGCCCTGCTCGAAGTCAAAGCCAATCTCCTGCTTGATGTTCACGACCTGCATGACGTCAAAGTACAGGTAGATCATCGAGTTCTCGAGTGCCTTCATGAGTTTCTCGTCGCCCTCGGCGCGTGCGATGTAGGCCTTGCGCTCTTCGTCAGAGGTCAGGTTCAGCGCGGCGTCCGGGCCCTGGGCGCAGCCCCAGAACTGCGGGATGCTCCTGAACTGGTCGTTACCGGCGTTGGGACCCCAGCCGTCCACGGCAGCCCACGTTCCGGCGACTGCCCAGCTGATCGTCGTGGGCGCGAGGCCATCGTAGTACTCCTGCGGCGTGACCTGACGACGCTTGTAGTGGCGCAGCTTGACCTCGACGTTCAGCACGCTGCGGTGGCTGAACGTACCTGGCATGTTGGTGGCGTCATAGCCCCAGCTGTCCTCGATCCCATAGCGGTTGAGAAGGGAGGCATCGATGCAGAACGAGCCGCGACCATTGCGGATGAAGTTCTCGACGGTCTGGCCGGGCGCCTCGTAGGAGACGATCGTCCACGCGTCGCTCGGCTCATAGTCCTCAAGCTCGTGGTTCTCTATCTGAAGCTCCGTCTTAGGCGGGATGGCGCCCCAGTAGGAACCGACGGAGATGTTGCAGGCGCCGTTCTGACTAGTCGTGAGCCAGATGACGGATCTGCTCAGTGGGTCAAAGTACGGGCCGCGATAGGGGCGGCCGTTCAGCGGCGACCGCCAGTCGGTGTCAAAGCCCGTCACGGGGTATTGCGTGAAGTTGCCGTAGTATGGCGTCGCGCGGTTGACGTACAGGTAGTGAGACACGTCGGAGAGGTACTGCATGGCGGCGTCAAGCTGCTCGCCGGAGAGGATCTCCTTGGAGTTGGGCGCCGTGGCGTGCGTGTACGTGTCCGGGAGGTCAGCCATCGCGAAGCCCGCCTCGTCGGATCCGGCGCTGTGGCCAGCCTTCTCGCTCGCATGCGCGACGCCGGCGATTCCCAGACCGGCGCATGTGGCGCCAACGGCGGCACCTTTCAGGAAGTCTCTTCTGCTCGCAGTTTTTTTGATTGTCTCCATGACGGCGAACCCCCTTCGCATCGATGGCGATCGTCTCGCGATATCCCCTTGCGCGAGACGTCGGACGGCGCCCGACGACCCGGACGCCTTTTGGGCAACCCTAGCCCCTCGAGGCCGGGTCATGCCAGACAACGTTGCGGCTCAGACATGAAACTATTCATTTCAACAGCTGGTCATAGTAGATAAATCACCGTCGGCGCCGAGGGGTATATGGATGGCATGGGCCTACCGGGTGTGTTCGTCGCAGGGGTGGATGCGGCGCCACGCGTTGAGGGTGTTCGGATCTGCGTCTAAGGGGGGTACACGATGAACATCAACCAGCTGAGGAACTTCTCGCTCATGTACGGGGAGCCGAGCTTCGTTGCCGCGGCGAAGAAGGCGGGCGTCACGAGCCAGGGGTTCACGAAGTCGATCCGCTCGCTTGAGGCCGAGCTCGGCGTCCCCCTCTTTGAGCGCAACGAGGAGGGGGTGCAGTGCCCGACGGCGTATGCCGAGGATCTGCTGCCGTTCTGCCGGGAGACGCTTGCCGGCTACTATGCGTTTCTCGGCGTCGTGAGGCTACGGCGGGAAGGCGCGCGGGCGAGGCTCGTGCTCGCGGTCTCCTTCGGGACCGCCTCGCTGCTCGGTATGGACTTCCTCTCCGGGTTTTCCGAGGCGCACCCCGAGATAGAGGTTGCGCGCATCGACGCGTCCGACCTGGAGGCGGAGGCGGCCGTGCGCGACGGTAGGGCGGAGGTCGCCATCACGACACTTCCCGTCGAGTCGGACCTTGCCTCAAAGTGGCTCGCGTCCTGTCGGCTCTGCGCATGGGTCTCGCGCGAGAACGCCCTCGCACGCAAGCCGTCATTGCGGATGGAAGACTTTGATGGCGCGAGCGTCGCGCTCGTCGGCCCAGCGTACAAGGGGTACCACAGATTCCAGGAGACGTGCAACAGGCTCGGGGTGCGACCGTCGAGCATCACGGCGCTGTCGGAGACAACGCTGCTGTACCAGTTCGCGAAGGAGGGCCGGGGCGTCGCGCTGACGTCCGACCGCCGCTTCCACGACTTTCCTCAGGACGAAAGCGTCGTCCTGCTGCCGGTGCGGAGCCGCCCGATCGAGATGGGGCTCGCCTGGCTTCGCGCCCGAGAGCTGTCGTCGCAGGCTGTCGCGTTCATCAGCTGGCTTCAGCCCAGGGGAGGGCGAATCGCCAGGCGCATGAGCGGCGCTCTGGGGAAGTGAACGGGCTCATGCAGCAATGCCCGTTATTGCGATGCGAGACCCGTTGCTGACGATGCCACGTCCGTCATCTCGCCCACAGGCGCAGGGCGTCGAGCAGCGACTCCGCAACGTCGGCTGGCTCGCACCCAGGCTCCGTCTGGTGAATCCGTCCCGACTCATCCTGCCATATGACGATGTCGTCAATGCCTGTGTCCTCGACGACGTACCAGTTGGAAGGAACGTCGGGATTGAGCGCCCGCTCCCGCTGCGTCACTCTGACGACATCGAGCCGTGCTATGCTAGAAACGCCCGTGAGCTCATGTGATCCGACGCGAGCGACCCCGAAGGCGCTCAGATACGCCAGGTACTCGTCGGAGAAGCATACGCCAAGTGTCGACTGAGCCGCGTCGATGTCCTTCTGCGGCGCGCCATTCCCGCCGCAGAAGTCCGGCATCGCTTTCATCTGTTCCGCAACGTCTTGCATGATGCGTCCCCTTTACTCGAGCGTTGCTGCGAAGGCCTTCCAAAACTTTTCCCTCTGCGTATCCCAGTCTGTCTTAGAGATCCCTTTTGACTTTCCCTTCTCGTGTAACGTCTGCATGCCCCCTACGCCCGTTCGATGCTCTTCTTGGGTGAGAATCGCGAGGGTGCCGTCCGCATTCTGGTTGACATGATGCAGTTCGTACGATTCGCCCGTGGCGGGGTCGATAGGCGCACGGCCTTCCTTCATCCGTTCCAGGTTGGACTCAACGGCACCGCTTTGATCGGAATCCTTATAACTCGGGTTGACGTCGCGCACCAACGCGCTTCTGCCACCCACCATCTCCGACTTCAGCCCGGCGTTCCTATAGACGTTGTACTCGTCAATGCTCTTGAATTCTCGTATCACGTCAAGCGGGTATTTTGACTCTTTCTGGATCATCGCGACCTCGGCCGCAGACAGACCATTTTCCGTGGCGCCAATCAGAGCCTTAGCCCTGCCCGCCCCTCCGAGGAGGGCACCGCTTACCGCACCCATCGCGAAACCGTCAGCGGCGCTCTCCTTTGCGGCTTCAAGAGCCTGATCGACGTTTCCGGTCTGCATGCCGGTGACGATTCCGGAGATTGCGCCACTGACTGCGCCCGTCGAGATCCCGACGAACGCGGCATCCTTGGCAGCCGAGGACGAAAGCATGAACACGAGGCTAAGCGCGGGAGTGGTCGCTCCCGCCGTCGCTGCGCTGACCGTCGCGGTTAGGAGGATGACTCCCGCTCCCACGGCGACCTTCTTCATCATCTGCTCGGTTGCGTCATTGTATCCCTCAAATGCCTCGACGGTCGTCTGGCCGTCCTCCCCAAGTGTGAACACGTACTTCGAGCCGTCGAACAGCTCGTTGAGTTCGTCAAGCGTGTAGCCGAAGTAGATATTCGATTGCGCGTTATAGGCAGACTCCTCAAGATACTCTCGCGAAACGTAGGTGGTGTCGATGTTCTGGATGTAATACCCGTCCGGGAGCTGGTCGATGAGTTCGGAATAGACCTCATCGTTGATGTAGCCGGCAAGCCGCGGGTCGTCGAGACCGGTGAACGAATAGGCGAGCGTTGCATTCTGGGACTCGGGGGTCTCGGAGGCAAACGCCACGGCAACGGGTGCGATGAAGAGCTGGCAGATGAGAAGGTAAGAGAGGAGAATCGCTAGGATCGCAAGGGATGCCTGTCGAACTCTCCCGAATTGTTTGTCGCATGTCATCGGCCTGCCGCCTTTCCGCCAACATTCTTCTTGCCGACGCCATCAGTGCCTATGCCTGTGCCCATGCTTCCATCTCGAGGGACGGCGTCTGTCTCCACTGACGTATCGGAGGCGTCGGACGCAGCGTCTGCGGGGGCGTGCTCCTTGTCGGCGCGCGATCCCGCGTCGTTTGACGCCGCGTTATACGAGATGCCGTCATTCACTGCCGTATCGTCTGATACGGTTGAATACGGCGACGGGATGGAGTTCCGCACGCGCTTTCTATGACCGATGAAGAAGGCGATCAAGATCACGGCGATGGCCGCGCAGACGACGGCGATGACTGTTGGCGTGACATCGCTGCCAGTCAACGAGCCTCCGTCCTTGGGGTCTGAACTTGCCACCGCGTCCGCCTGTGAGTCGGATGCATCCTTGATGGTCGAGCTGCCCATAAGGTCGGCCTGCGCCTCTGATGAGCTCGTTATCTCATTTGCCTCGGGCCAGACGATGGAACCGTCCTCGTCGATGTGAGCGCCCTGATTGATGTCGCCTCGTATCTCGCTGAGCGAGAGGCCGGTTGTGGCATATGCCTTGAGCAGGTCGTTCGTGCCGACGTAAATAACCTTCTGCGTTGAGGTGCCCGTTGCCGGATTGGTGACGTCGATGGTATACACGCCCTCCTGCGTGCACTCGTCCCCGTCCTTCGCCGGACCGTTCTGTCGGACATCCTCGACGAGGTCGGTGCCGTTGCCCGCGAGTGTCTCGCGCTTCACGTTGACCTGAAGGTACTTTGATCCCGCAAGGTCAAGTCGGAAGCCGTTCACGGTCGTTGACTTGTTTGTGAGCTCGTCGTTTGTCCCCGTGTCAAACAGAAACGCCATCGTGTTTCCGTTGCGCACCGAGAACTGGGCAACGATCTTGTAGTTCCCGACTTTTGGGAACACCTTCACGCCGAGCACATTGCGCGGGTCGTCGATGACCTCGTAGTCGAGAGCGACTTCGTAGTCGCCCTCCTCAAAGAGCTGGACTTGCACGTCAGCGTTCGGTGTCACGTTTGCCGCGAGGTAGTTCTGGTAGGGCTGCGCGTCGGACTGCGCGTTGTTGGCGTTGGTCTGGCGGACGATGAGCATGCCCCGCCCGAAGTCCGTCTTGCTAATGCCAAAATGCTCGTCGTAACCGTTGGTGTCGTCGTTTATCGACATGGTGGAGACGCCGTTGAGGCAGTTGATGTCCTGGTCGAGATGGAACCACAACGCGACCTTGTCACCTGCCATCTTGAGAAAGACAGGATTTGTTGAGTCGCTGCGATCAACGCCCGTGTAGCCAGTGACGAAGAAACGACCGAGCGTCCAGCCAAAGTGAATGTCATCGGACGTGATGTCATCCGATTTCGCATAGCCGTCATCCTTCCCGGCGTTATAGGCCGTGCCAAGGAAGTAGGCATCGTGCGAGGCGGAGAGCGCCTGCTCCGCCTGTGTTGAGACATCATCGCTGGAGGACGTTCCCTCGGAGGCGGAGGCATCCACTGACTCGGCGGCGCTGGACTCTGTCGATGAGGACATGCCTGCGGCGGAAGCGTCGGCGGTGTCATCGCTTGTGGGCTGTGACGATTCGGTCTCTTCGATATCCGAGCCCGACGCATAGGCGACGATGGCAGACGGCGAGACACTTGCCAACCAGCACAGCAGAGCTAACGTGACGGGGAGGAGTAGAGCCGTAACACGCACCTTGCGAGTCAGACGCGCTTTCTTGAGAGCCATGTTTCCTCCCGACGTGACGGTCCGCACATCATGCCCAGAATAACAGCACATTGGGATACTAGCCGGGGAAAGGGAGCGACATTAGGTCGAGACGGTCGAGGCGCCGTGATTCTCTTGCCTGCGTCCTTCGTCGTCGGTGTGCCTGCATGAGACAAGGGCGGGCACCCGGCTGCCGCCGGGCGCCCGCACCTCTTGCGACGCGTCCTCTCGCGCCGCGTTTTCCTATGCTGCTCGCGCCGTTGGCCATGCCGCGCACCGCTATGAGCGCGCTTCACCGCCGAGGAGGCGCGCCGGGGGAACGGGTTCGCCGACAAGCCGGGGAGGCGCGCGGGCCGAGCGGGGAGCGCGAGCGACGAGTCGAGGGTGATCGCTGGAACGCGCAGGTTGAGGCCGGTGTTGCAATGATGCGGAGCGCGGTCAGTGCGCGAGTGCGTGAGATGAATCGTCCCACGCATCCGAGCGTGACGTGACCTTGCATGTCATGGCAGCGCGAGCCATTGCATGCGGGTTGCGCCGGGCGGGGCGATCGACCACTTGATGTCGTCCGGTATCGCCTCGGTGATCCAGCGGGCGATCGTCTCGGGGGCTCGGCATCGTCGTCCATGAGCCAACTGGTCAAAGAGCCGCTTATTCCCATCTGGAAGAACCTCATCGTGAAGTTGAGCTGCTCGTCGGGCGGCGGGTCCATGCGCGTCGCCTGCTCTGCGAAAAACGACGCGCTGCTCGTGCGAATGGCCTCGCGTATCGAGTCGCGACCATGGGTGCTGGCGTGCGCGTTCTTGTAGATTCGTAACTGACGAGACCAACGACGAAATGTTGGCGAAGCTCAACGATGAGGCGGAAGTCACGCAGGACTTTGTGACGCCCGACGGGAAGGTCATCCCGGCCATTCTACGTGCGTCTGCGCAACCGCATCAACCGCTGTGCCGGCGGCTTGGGCTCCATCGTGGAGGGCGACGGCCACGCGCAAAACGTGCTGCTACTGAGTCACGATGCGGCCCGTGGCTCGCTCGCCGCTGAAACTAGGAATCCTGCACGGGCGTCGCGGTTGGTGGCCGGGAGCTTCCTCTCCCGGCCGTAGTACTTTTCGGTGCCCTTTTCCTCGGTCACCTCCCGCCACATCCGCTCGCGCAGATGCTCCCGACGCCATCGAAAGAAGACGCAGGCGACCTTCAGGAGGAAGCTCGCCCTCGTGGCGAGCGCCGCTCGGGCGCTCAGGACTCGATTGTGCTCGCAGAATGAGACGTACAGGGCGGCAGGAGTCTCAAGTCTGGCCACTGCCGCCCTGATGCCGAGCCCCAGGAGCGTTGCCGTAGGTCGCGTCGTTGTCGAGCTACGGTCCACGTTGATTTCGCCTGCGCCTGCCCCTACTTGAATTTCGGCGCGCCGGAGACCTCGAACTCCTGGCTACCGTCAGGGGTGCTCTGTACGACCTCCATGCCGGCCTGTTCCATGCAGGACGCGACGGCCTTGAACAGTGCGTTGCTCGTGCTCGTGGCGCCCGAGTACGTGTCGATATTGATGCCGTTCGCCTCGACGATTCGCTCAGGCAGCGCGGCGAGGGCCTTCGTGCCGAAGCCCGGCGTCTCCATGGCGCGTGCGATCTTGACGTCCTTGATGACCTTGTCCTCGATCGTGCAGACGACCACGAGCCTGCCGCCGATGCCTGTCGCGACGCCCTCGTACTCGTTTGTCCCGAGCACGGGTTCCTCGTCAGGTGCGGCTGGGAAGCTAACGGGCGTTCCGCTGACGTGCGTGCCGGTCACGGCATCGTCCGGCACCTGCGCGACCTGCTCGCCGGCGATGCGGCCGTACATGACGCACTCACCGATGTTGCAGCCGCCGTTGTAGATATCGGGCCACATCGCGCCGAACTCGCCCGCGCTATACAGGTGCGGGATGGGCTCACCGTCAAGGCCAATGACCTGTGCCTTTTCGTTGCGCTCAGCACCACCCTGCGTGTTGAACATCATGAGATCGAGCTTTATGGCGTAGAAAGGCGGGGTCGAGAGCGGCGCGAACGTCTTGGGGTCGCGTCCGAAGCGCTCGTCGACGCCCGCCTCGACCGCAGCGTTCCATCCGTCCACCGTCGTCTTCAGGCGGTCGACGTAGGGTCCCATGTCCTTCGTGTAGTTGGGTAGCCGCGCGAAGTCCGGCATGTCGTCGTAGATCTTCTCGGCGAGTTCCTCGATCGTGTCCGCCGAGATGAAGTAGCCCTTCTCGATCTCCTCCACGTTGCCCTCGCTGAACTGCGGGACCAGTCTGTTTTTGGCGAGCCAGTCCGCGTCCATGAGCGCGTAGGCGGGGACGACGGCTGGCTGCTGCTCGTAGTGGCCACCGTAGGAGATGTGGCCGTGGCGGTTCTTGACGGCCTCGTTCACGAAGCGCGTGCCGTCGGGACCGACATAGATCACGCCGGTCGGCTTGCCGAGGTTTGTGTAGCCGTGCTCGTTGTCAGGGGTCTTCAGGCCCCAGATCGGCCCGGCGATGTTGGCCATGTGCCACAGGTTTGCGCCGACCTCCTGCGCCATGCGCACGCCGTCGCCGGTGTTGAATGCCGCGCCGAACGGGATGGACACGGGCATCAGCACGTGGTCGCTCAGAAGTTCCTTGCTGTTCTCGTAGCCGCCCGTGGTGAGGACGACGCCGTTGATGGCGCGCACGTGGTACTCGGCGCCCTCGTGCTCGACGGTGACACCGTGGACGACCTTGGTCTGCGGGTCCTGGACGAGATGTGTGGCCGGGCACTCGTACCAGACGTCGATCATGTCGGCGCGATCGGCGACGTTGTCCTGCACGAGGTTGTAGTGCGAGGCGTCAAAGGCGCCCTTTGAGACATAGATATACTTGCAAGGGCCGTTGTCCTTGTCATCGCCTGTGCCGCCGGGCAGCTCCTTGTACTCGCCGGCGGAGACCATCGTGTGGCCGTCATCAGGATTGAAGCCAAGCTCGGACTGCAGCATCGTCTCGGCGGTCGCGGCCTTGTCAACGTAGGCCTGGATCATCGCATCGGACGGCTTGTCGTAGTAACCGCGGATGGACTGGAAGTACTCCACGAGTTGCTGGGGGTCGTCGCGCGGGACGGTGAAGCCCTGGCCGGCGTAGCGGGAGCTTCCACCCTCGAGTCCCTTGGGCGCCTTCTCTATGAGCAGGACACGCGCGCCGTTGTCGGCTGCGGTGATGGCGGCGTACCCGCCGGCGAAACCGTAACCCACGACGATCACGTCGTACTCGGCGTCCCAGGTGACGGCATCCACGAAGTCGCTCGTTGCCGCCTCGGCCGCACGCGCGACGCCTGCCGACGTCGAAACGGCGATGCCCGCCGCGCCAGCCGCGACGGCACTGGCGACGAGACCCCTGCGCGTGATGCAGGACTTGTCCTTGACCATGGTTCCCCCTTCTCGAGTCGGCCGGCCGCGTCGCGACCGGCCCCAGCGCCGCTGTCTTCCCAGACGGCAGCACCACCCAAACCTCGGACGCCCAGCTTGCGTGCACGAATTCGAACGGCATCCGTCCGCGGAGTGGTCCGCGACGATGCCGCGATCGACGCGCCGGGCGATCGACGACGGGGCTCATTCTCGTATACTGGCAGGACCGCGATGACGCCATATATGGGGGCGGACTTCGCGCCGACGAGGGACGCTGCGGTCATGAAACAGGGGGTTGACACTTCCGAGCTGCGGGAGCGTCGAGTCGCGTGTCGTGTCATGGGGAGGTGTGCGATGCGAGGGGTGCGCCAGGCGCGCGCAAGACGCGCGTCGATGGTCCGCGAGGTAGCGGAGCCGGTCCTTTCGCTCGCTGGTCTGAGCCTGCTCTGGCTTCACCTCAGGTACCAGGGTTTCCTGCTCACGCTCTTTCCAGAGGGAACGACGATCCGTCTCATCGGTCGAGACCTGCCCGGGCACTGCGTGTTCGTCGTCGCGCTCTGCGCGCTCGCGTTGCTGGCGCTCACGCGCTGGCGAGACGTCCTGGATACGCTTCGGCAGCATCCGGTGATCGTGCCCCTGACGGCGGTTGTCGCGTCTGCGGCAGCGACGTGCGGGCAGTTGGGCGTACTGGGAAGTGACGTCGGACGTCTTGTCGTCGCGCTTGCGCTTGCGTTGGCATTCATCGTCTGCTTTCTCGCGTGGGCGGGATACCTTGCCGTGGGGTTTGATGTGCGCAAGCTCGTCATCCTTTTGCTTGCGTACCCCTGCTCAGTGGTGGCGATGTATGCGCCCTTCGCACTGCGGGGCGTGCCGTCGGCCGCGCTCGCCTCGTGCATGACGGCGGGTACCGGGATTTGCTGGTACGCGCTGACACTGCTGGGAGCTCGCGACGAGAGCAGGGCATGCATGCGAGATGCGCGACGTGAGGTGGCCGATGACGACGGGGCCGACGGGGTTGTCGCGGTGACAGGCGCTGCCGGGCGACGATCGTCCTCCTACCCAGCGATATCCTGGCTCGACTTCATCGACCCGCTCGTCGGTGCAACAGCGGCGTTCATCCTCGCTGGTGCAGGCATCCGCGGAGTGATCGATCGCGGCATCTCGCCAAGTCCCCCTGAGCGTTTGCTGATAATACTCGCGATGAGCATGCTCACGCTTGTCGTCGTGCTCGTCGCTCATGTCGCTCTTGACGCGCGTAGTCGTGTGGGGGTCGGCGCGCGTAGGCGGCTCGGAGACCGTTCTGAAGTCGATGCTTGCGGGGCTGGCCGGGGCGACGCGAACGGAGGAATTGAGCGCGCGGGCGACAGATGGTTTCGAGAGACGATGCTTCTGTGCTGGACGATCCTCGCGTTCGTCTGGTTTATGGGGACGCTCATGTACCTGTGCGGCGTTCGACCGGTAACGGGTGCCTACCTCGCCACGACGGCATGCTCGCTGATGATGGTCTTCTACTACGCGCTGCTCGCGGAAATGTGCCTGCGGCGGTCAGTGAACTACGTCCCAATTTTTCTCATGTACGGCGTTCTGTTCTGGGGTCTGTGCTTCTTCACGAGCTACGTGGTGGTGCCGGTCGTGATGGACGTGCCCTTGATGGCGCTGCCTGCGACGGGGCCCGGCGGTATGCTCGTGTTTCTGCTCACGCTGCTCGTCGTCGCGCTTGGTGTGGCCGCGCTCGCCATTTCCATGCTCGCGCGAGAGGACGAGCGCGCCCTACGTCGGGATTCGGGGACGTGGGGCGCGCAGGGGTCTCTTGCGATCGACGGCAGATCGCACGGCGCGACGCTCGTGGGATGGTTCGGGCTTACCGTTCGCGAGGCTCAGGTCGCGTGTCTCTATGCGAGCGGGTATAGCCTCGGGCGGGTCGCCGAGACCCTGGGGATCTCAAAGACGACGGCGCAGGGATACATCAAGAGCGCGTACCGCAAGCTCGGCGTGCACGACAAGAACGCCCTCGTGGACGCCGTGGCCTCGCGGCTTGGGTAGCGCGGTGCGCCTTGAGGCCGGGCGCACGAAGCGCTGGGTCGCGTGAGGCGGCGCTCATTTTTTTCAGATCAAATTCATGCTATGTATGGAGGAGTACTCGTACAATTGGGCTTGTGTCGTCGGACGCGCGCGTCGCGGGAGGTATGACGGACGGTAACGGCAATTGGATGTGCGAAGGGGCTGCCGCCATGCGAGGGAGATCGCGAGCGGGAGACGAACCTACATATTCGGCGCGTGAGCTGAAGAGGCTCAGACGCTCAGAGCTGCTGGAGATCATGCTCGTCCAGAGCAGGGAGATCGACCGGCTCCGCGGCGAGCTTGCCGCGCGAGAGGCCGAGCTTGCCGAGAGGGATCGGCAGCTCGCTGACAGGTCGATCGCCATCAGCAAGGCGGGCTCGATAGCGGAGGCGTCGCTGCGACTCTCCGGCGTGTTCCAGGACGCGCAGCGCGCGGCGGACCTGTACCTCGCGAACGTGCGCGCCATGCAGGGACAGGCGTCAGCGGGGCAGACGGACGTGACAGGCGCCTCATCTGGGCGCGCGGCCGACGATCGGACGGCCGATGCTGAGAGGGACGGGCATGAGGCGCCGGATGGCGAGCTCGTCTCCGACGACGGGCCGACTGCGCCGGATGCCTACGTACCCAAGCACTGATGCGGGTTACCGGACGTCGGCCGGGCATCTTGGCGAGCGGCGCAAACGGCGCCGTCAGCGGTGCAGCCGACACGAGAAGGGGAGCGAGACGGCGATGGTGCGCCGTTGAGGCGAACGGGACGATGGGGAGGGGTGATCGGGCGATGATGGCAACGGAGCGACAGACGTCGAGCCGCGGGACGGCATGTCAGAACCTGCCCGGTCTCGCCATGGCGGCCCCGGCGCTCCCGAGCACGGATGACATCCGCGACGAGCTCTCGCGCGAGCGCTATCGCTCACGCTTCCTCGGCACCTTCTGGAACACGGTCTTCGTGCTGGTCGTCGTCGCGGCGGCGGCGGTCCTGGTCGCCGTGCTGCTGCTGCCGGTGCTGCAGATCTACGGCACGTCGATGAGCGGCACGCTCGACGCCGGCGACGTCGTGGTCTCGGTCAAGACGAACGACCTTGAGGCCGGCGACGTCGTGGCCTTCTACTACAACAACAACATCCTCGTGAAGCGCGTCATCGCCCACGCGGGGCAGTGGGTGGACATCGACGGCGACG
The DNA here is from genome assembly GCA_902783515.1 of uncultured Coriobacteriaceae bacterium. Taxonomy (GTDB): domain Bacteria; phylum Actinomycetota; class Coriobacteriia; order Coriobacteriales; family UMGS124; genus CAIFEU01. Next base: position 13,280 of record CACZRK010000305.1, read on the forward strand.
GCAACGTCTACGTGGACGGCCGCGAGCTCGAAGAGCCCTATGTGTCCGAGAAGGCGCTCGGCGAGACGAACATCACGCTTCCCTACCAGGTCCCCGACGGCCGCATTTTCGTCATGGGTGACAACCGCGCGGTCTCGATCGACTCGCGCAACACCTCGGTCGGCTGCGTTGCATCGGAGCAGCTGGTCGGCAAGATCGTCTTTCGCGTCTGGCCGCTCACCGAGCTCGGGGTGGTGAGGTAGATGGAGATCATCGCCCAGATGGTACAGGCCTTCGCGCGCCTGCGCGTCCGGCTCTCACGTCACCATCGCGCCCTGCTCGTGATGGCCGCGGTCGTCGTGTTCGTCACGACGTACGCGCTCATGCTGCCCGCCGTCACGCTGGACGAGGGCACGGCCGACGAGACCCCAGGCATCTCGGTCGCGACGGCCGAGCTGACCGGCGACGCGGGGCTGGCGGGCACGGACGCCGAGGCGACGGGCGCCGAGGACGCGGTTGGTCCGAATGACGTCGATGCGATCGAGAATCCCGCGGGAGTCGACGAGGCACCCGCCGCGGATCCCGCCGCGGGCGTGGGCGAAGAGACGCCCGAAACCTCAGCTGCAGCCTCACCCTCGGGCTCAGATCAAGCCTTAATCTCAGCGTCAACCTCACCTTCACTCACGGCCGCAGAGTCCGGGGAGGCGCCCGCGGCCGATGTTGCCGACCAGCGCGCGGGCGGCGAGGCGGCACCGTCACAGGTGACCGTCGCGCCCGCCGCGCCCGCCGTGCCGACCGCGACCGTGGACGGCGTCACCTACACGCTCTCCTTGGACCAGGCGACTGGCACCGCCGCGATCGTGGACATGACCGACGCGGCTGCGCCCGAGGCGACGGTTCGCATCCCCGCCGCCGTCACGTACGAGGGCGTCAGCTATGCGATCGTCTCGTTCGCCTGGGGTCAGGCGAGCGTGGACGAGCACGGCAACCCTCTCGGCGCCGCCGGCACGTGGGTGCCGGCGGACCAGCGCCCCAACGTGGCGGAGATCGTGCTGCCCGACACGCTGCGCGACCTTCTTGACGTGAACTTCGCGCGCTTCCCGCACCTGCGCTCCGTGACGATCCCGTCGCGCGTGACGGCGATCCCCGCGGGCACGTTCACGGGATGCGCCTCGCTGACGCGCGTTCTTGACGAGGGGTCGCGCGACGACGTCGCCGTGGACGCGGCCGCCTTCGTCGGGACCGGGCTGCTCGACGAGGCCGGCGTCGTGCGCACCGCGCTGGGGACTGCGTACGAGGACGGCCGCGTGATCTTCGCGACGGGCACGCCGACCGAGGTCGAGCTTGCTGCCGACGCAGCCGCTTCAGACGACGGGGCCGTCGGTACGGGCGACTCTGCCGCCGCCGACGCTCGCACGACCGGGCAGAGCGCCGCCGGGACGCTCGTCGCCGAGGACGACGCCTATCGGGTGACCGTCTCCTTCGGCGTCGACGCGCAGGTGCCGGCGGGTGCCACGCTGAGCCTCACGAACCTTGCTGAGGGGGACGACGCGTATGCGTCCGCGCGCGCGGCCGTGCTTGCCGCGACGGGCGCGTCGGAGGACGAGCTGGGACTCGCGGCGCTTGACGTCAGCATCGTGTCCCCGGACGGCACGGAGATCGAGCCTGCCGCGCCGGTGGACGTCTCGCTTGAGGTGAAGTCGCTGCCTGAGGCCGTTGAGGACGGCACGCCGCTGGATGTCCAGCACCTCACGGGGCCGTCGGCGCCCGCGGGCGTCGCCTCCGCAGCGTCCCCTGGCGCCGTCCCCGAGGGCGCGCACGGCGATGCCGCCGGCGCCGCGGCCGCCATGGCCGGCCAGACGGAGGGCGCGGACGCGACCCCCGTCGTCGAGACGGTCGCCTCCGACGTCACGGTGTCCAACGGCGGCGCCGTCGCCGCGTTCACCGTGAGCTCGTTCTCCACGTTCACGATCACCTGGAACAAGGGCATCGTCACGCGCGCGACGCTGACGGTGCATCACGTGGACCAGGCGGGGGCCGAGATCCAGGCTCCCGACCAGCAGGACGTGACGATCAAGGACGACCTCACGCTTGACCTTGACTCCTACGCGACTGACGCCGTGGCGGGCTACACGTACGCGGGCGCCCATCTGGACGCACCTGACGGCGCGACGGTCACCACCGTCACCTTCGCAGCGAGCGGCGTGCTTGGCTTCAACTCCGCGGTGACGTTCAGGGACGGCGCGACGACCGTGCGCGAGCAGAGCGGCACTGTGCTCGGTGACGTGATAACCGCCGACGTCTACCTCGTGTACGCTCGCCAGATGACCTCTGTCTCCGCGCAGACGCCCGACGGCACGTACACCGTCACGGTCACGTACGGGCCGGAGGCGGGCCTGCCCGCAGGGACGCGGGTGAGCGTATCGACGCTTGATGAGGACGCCGCGGAGAGCGTCCGCGCGCAGATCGCCTCAGCCCAGGCGGCGCACTATGACGGCTATGACCAGGACGGGCTGCGCATCGTCGGCGCGCCGCTGGACATCAGCCTGACGGCCGACGGCGCCGAGGTCGAGCCCGCGGCCGGCTCTTCGGTCCACGTGACGATCAGCGCACAGGTCCTTTCCGAGGACGCGGACTTCCCGACGCTGCAGAGTCGCGCTGAGGTCCAGCACGTGACGGACTCCGGCGACGTCCAGACGGTCGCCGACGCGGTCGGCACGGACGGCGGCCGCGTCGCGGTGAGGACTGACGGCGTGACGGCGGACTTTGACGTCTCAAGCTTCAGCACGTTCACGGTCACGTATTGCTTCATGGGCATACGCCTGGATTCGTTCAATCGCATCTATGTGGTGGACGAGAGCGGCGCCTCCATAGGCAGTGACGCCTCCATGAACACGGACGATGACCCGAGCGTTAGCAGCCTTGCGACCAAAGCCAATCCTGATGCGACCGCCTACACGTTCGTGGCGGCGCGCGTCGGGGAGAGCTTTGCCTCCGCAAGCACGACGCTCTCCTCGACGTCGGGCTACATCGCATACAACTGGGGCACCTACTGGCTATACAGCGTTGACGGAAAGAGTCCAAAGAGGTTCAGTAGCTCGCAGAACCTCTACCTCGTCTATCGCAAGGTGCCGAAGCGCGTCACCATCACGTTCAACAAAAATGGCGGCTCCGCGAGCGCGCCGGCGGCGCAGACGGCGCTCGTGGACGCGACCATCACGCTGCCCGACTACACCGGCACGCGCGGGCTACGTCTTTATGGGCTGGTCGACTGCGAAGAACCTCGCCACCACCTCGTATGCCGACCTGTACCCGGCTGGATCCACCTACACGGTCCCCGCCGCGAACACGACGCTCTACGCGGTGTGGAGCAGCACCGCCAAGGCGACGGCGACCTTCTACGTGCGCCTTGACGCGACGATCCCTGCCGAGCCCGGCGCGTACCCGGGGTCAAACTACTCGGACGGCATCAGGCTCAACGAGAACATAGATATGAAGCGCTGGATCGTGGACACGGACAGCACCAAGCCGCTCACGACCACCGGCGCCAAGAACGCGAAGGGCGAGCGCAACTACCTGGAGAACGACGTCACGGCCAACCTCGTCTCCGTGCCGACCAACGAGCAGCTCGCCACGGTCATCAACGGCAGGACGGCCAGGACGGGGCTGGCGGTGCGGGCGACGGCCGACGGCGAGCTGGAGGTCACCTCCATCACGAAGGGCAACAACTACGACCTGACCTCGCTGTTCAGCGTGGGCGACCGGCTGTACGTGCACTGGTACGTGTAGAAGGCGCAGGACCGCGCCGTGAACTGGCACGTTGACGGCTCATTGCGCGTGAAGAGCAGGATCGGCATCACCTACGACGGCAACCCGAACAGCGCCGCGACCAACGTCCCCATCTCCTACCAGGAGGTCGCGGGCACGACCGTCACGGTCGGCGCGAGCGGCTCCAAGAACGGCGCGGTCAAGACGCCCAGCCGTGCGGGCTATGTCTTTGAGGGCTGGAACACGAGCGCCGACGGCAACGGGACGACCTACCAGCCCGGCGACAGCCTCACGCTCAACGAGAACACCGTGCTCTACGCGATGTGGTCCAAGGGCCTCAACCGCATGACGGTCCACAAGCAGGACGAGGCCGGCGCCATCCTGTCCGGCGCGACGTTCTCACTTGAGGAGCGCAGCGGCGACGCGTGGCTCCCGGTGACGAGCGGCACGACCGACGGGCAGGGCGTCTTCTCGTTCCCGAGCGTCAGGAGCCAGACGATCTACCGACTGACGGAGACGTACGCGCCGAACGGCTTCGTGACGCGCAACGCCGTCTGCTTTGAGGTGACGACCGGAGCCGACGGCAAGGAGCTCGGCGTGTTCGTCGTGGACGAGAGCGGCCAGCAGGTCGCCACGCCCGACTGGCTCACGGTGGCGTACGCGCCCTCGTCTGTGGCGGGCGGCTCCGCACAGCTCTCCATCACCATACGCGACGAGCAGATCCGGCGGCAGGTCGTGTTCGTGAAGACCGCCGAGGACGGCACGACGCCGCTGGCCGGCGCGCGGTTCTCGCTCACGCGTGCGGCGGGCGAGGCGCAGGAGCCCGTGGCGGGCGTGCTCGCGGACGCGTCGGACGACCAGGGGCGCTTCGGCGCGGACGGCGCCACGCTCACGTACGGCACCTACACGCTCGCCGAGACGGAGGCGCCCGCGGGCTACCAGCTCGCGGCGCCGGTCACCCTCACGCTCAACGACTACGTGAGCCCCTCCGAGCCGGGCATGACGGCGACGGGCGCCGCGACCGTGCGCTGCGACGCGACGACGTCGGTGCAGGACGGCGTGGTCACGACGACCTACACCTACACGGTGACGGTGCGCGACGCGCCGCTGGCGCGCGTGACGGTGATCAAGACCGACGAGGGCACCCCCGTCACGACGCTGTCGGGCGCGACCTTCAGGCTCACGAGGAGCGTGAACGGCGCCGAGCAGGCCGTCGTCATCGACGGCGTGACGGACGCGGGCGGCCAGTTCACGATCACGGACCCGCACAAGGACACGGGCGTGACGCTGACCGGGCTCGTCGACGGCACGTACCGGCTCAAGGAGACCAAGGCGCCGCCAGGCTACGTGACGGCGACCTCCGACGTCGTGTTCACGGTCACGGACGGCGCGGTCGGGCTGGACGCGACGGGCGGGGGCAGCTCGAACGCGACGCTCGCGGGCGGAGGGCCGGACGCCACGCTGACGGTCACGAACGCCGTCGGCCACCCATTGCCCTCGACAGGCGGCATCGGCGCGCGACCCTTCGCGCTCGCCGGTGGTTGCCTTGTGATACTGGCACTTCTCGGCCTGCTCGCCTCGAGGCGCGGCGCGGAGAGGAGGGACGCGTAGAGAGCACGCCTCGCCGTCGGCTCCGCACCGAGGGGGAGATCGAAGGCCGATGTGAGCGACGCGCCCCGTCACGACGCGGGGCACGGATAGGATTGGAACACGCAGGACACGCACTCCATGGGAGGGGAATGAGTATGAACGTCTCTATGGCACAGCGCAGGGCTCGCCTCGCGGCGATGCTCGTCGCGCTCGTTGCTCTCGTCGCGCTCGCCGTCGCGTCGCCGGCGTTCGCCGCCGACTATGATCCGGGCGACATTACGAGGGCGGTTGGCAAGATCACGATCAACCCGCCGACCGACACTCCGTCTGACGCCACGAACGAGTACACCATCTACAAGATCTTCGACGCCGATGGCAACGGGAAGACCATCAGCTACAAGCTGCCGAGCGGCGTGACGGCGCTGACCGACGACCTAGCGAAGTATTTCTATGTCGACCCGGCGGGCAACGTCATCGCGAAGGACCTCGCCAAGGACCCCAACGACCCGACCAAGCTGCGGGCGGACGCCGTGACCGCCCTCGGGACCTATGCGAAGACGCTGACCCCGACCGCGACGGCGACGAGCACCGGCACGACGCCGGCGGTCGCCGACAACCTGCCGAACGGGTACTACTTCATCGCGACCTCGACGGGCACGGCCGTGAACGTCGTGTCCACGAACCCCGACGTCACCGTGGACGACAAGGGCAGCGTGCCGGACGTC
>CACZRK010000306.1 GCA_902783515.1 uncultured Coriobacteriaceae bacterium
CAGCGCCTTGTCTATGCCGTAGTAGGCGAGGCGGACGTCCTCGTCGGTCGCCGTCTCGTCAAGGTCAAGGATGTGAAGCGCCTCAAACCTGTTCACCTGGACCCCCTCGCGAGGCATCGGTTCCGTCGTCGGCGCCATGGCCCATGACGTCGATGAGGTCGGCGACGACGGGGGCGCGCACATGTCCACATTATCGCATGCACGCGCGCCGATGACCCCTTCGCAAGCCTTTGCAAACGAACGCAGGCCGAGGGCATGCGCCCCCGGCCTGCGAAAGGTCCCTGGTGGAGATGAAGGGGTTCGAACCCTCGGCCTCAGGCTTGCAAAGCCCGCGCTCTCCCAGCTGAGCTACATCCCCGTACCATACGAAAATAAACGCCTCAGCGGCGACTCGGCTCACGCTGGGGCGTTTATTGTCCATGAAATGGTGGGCCCGACAAGGTTCGAACTTGTGACCTCACGGTTATCAGCCGTGCGCTCTGACCAACTGAGCTACGGGCCCATCCCTGTGTGACGCACCCGCTTGCGCAAGTGCTCCGCTATCTTATACAAGCCCCCTCAGACGGTCAACGACAAGTTTGAATTGAGGAGGTGCCTTCACATTTCTGCCCCTTCCGCGGCGAAGCGCTGCCGATGGGCGAGGCGGCGACGTCGCGTGCCCTCCCGCAGGCGCAAGGGTAGAATGGGTCGCGGGTGACGTCCCGCGACGGTGCGGGCATCTCCCGCGGGGGCAGCCCGCACGGCTCGGCGAGGGGAGAGGAGGACGCCATGATCCGCGTCACGCTCGAGACGCTCGTGATCGGAGGCATCGGCGGCGCCTCCCTGCTCGTGCTGCGCCCGATGGCGCAGGAGCCCACGCACGACCGCGTGGTCCCCATCTGCGTCGGCCCGGTCGAGGCCGCCGCAATCGGCAAGGCGCTCTCCGGCGAGCGCAGCTCCCGCCCCATGACGCACGGCCTGCTCGGCACCGTGATCGCCACGCTCGGCGGGTCCCTTGAGAGCGTCAGCATCGTCCGCGTCTCCGGCACGATCTTCTACGCCACGCTCGACGTCCGCCAGCCCGGCGCGCTGCACCACGTGGACGCGCGCCCCAGCGACGCGATCGCCCTCGCGATCCGCCTGCACGCCCCCATCTACCTGGACGAGCGCGTCCTTGAGGTCGCCGGGTTCCCCGCCTGGGTCAACGTGCGCGACGAGCGAGAGCGGGCCGAGATCAAGGCGTTCCACGAGTTCGTGGAGGGCCTCTCGCCCGAGGACTTCGCCCGCGTCGCCCCCGCCGCGGCGGCAGGTGACGGCGATCATGACGACGACATGGCGCTCGACGGCCCCGCCGCCGCGGACGGCGACGTCACCGTCGAGCGTCCCTCCGGCGGCGCGTCGTCAGCCCGCGATGGCGCGTCGGACGGCTCGTCGGGCGGTCCGACGCCCTCTGACGACGCCCATCGCACGCGTGACGGGGCGTGACGCGCGAGGCCGCGCGCCGATGACGGCACGCTGATCACAGCGCGCGAGGCCGCGCGCCGGCGCGACGGCCGATGCCGGCCGCATCGCGATGACGAGCGCCCCCGCGTCGGCACACGAAAAGGGGAGGGGCCCACGCGACGCATCCGCCGCGTGGGCCCCTCCCCATGTCATGGCGTCCCGTCGGCGGCGTGCGCGGCGCCGGCGTCGCGCCTGCCAACGTCACTGGCGCCGGCAGGCGCGCGTCACATCCGGCGCTACTCCTGCGCGCCCTCGGCGTCGGAGGCGTCAGGGGCGTCGTCGCCCAGGTTCTCGTCAACGGTGTCGTCCTCGCCGTCTCCCAGGTCCACGTTCTCCTCGGCCTCGTCGTCACCCAGGTCAAGGGTCGCCTGTCCCTCGGGCACCGCGGGCTTGGGCTTCTTGGCGATGGCCATGCGCGCGACGGCGGTCACCGAGTCGCCGGCCTCGACGTCCATGATCTTCACGCCCTGCGTCGCGCGGCCGAGCTTGGGCGTGTCGGACACCTTCACGCGGATGACGACGCCCTCGCTGGAGATGATCATCAGCTCGTGCTGCGGGCCGACGACCTTCGCCGCGACGAGCTTGCCCTTCTTGAGCGTCATCGTGATCGTGTAGACGCCCTGGCCACCACGCTTGTGCTCGGGATACTCGCTGACGGGCGTACGCTTGCCGTAGCCCTTCTCGGTGATCACGAACAGGTCGCCGTTGCCGTTGGTGATCTCCATGCCGAGCAGCCTGGCGTCGTCGGGCAGCGTCATGCCCTTCACGCCCTGCGTGCCGCGGCCGGTGGGACGGACCTGCGAGGACTCCCACATGATCGCCTTGCCGGCGTCGCTGACCATCATGACCAGATCCTGCTCCCGCACGCGGCGCACGGCGATCAGGCGGTCGCCGTCCTTCAGGTTGATCGCGATCAGGCCGTCGCGGCGCGAGCGCGCGTACTCGCTCATCGCCGTCTTCTTGACCATGCCGGTCTCGGTCGCGAACAGCAGGTACTCGTTCTCGGGGAAGTCGCGCGTGTTGATGACGGCGGCGATCGTCTCGCCCTCCTCCAGCGGGAGCAGGTTGACGATGGCCGTGCCGCGCGCCTGACGGCTGCCGAGCGGCAGCTCGTGCACCTTCAGGCGGTATACCTTGCCGCGCGTCGAGAAGAACAGCACGTACTCGTGGGTGCTCGCGATGAAGATGCGGTTCACGAAGTCGTTGTCCTTCAGGCGCACGCCCTGCGACCCCTTGCCGCCGCGACGCTGCGAGCGGTAGGTGGCGACCGGGAGGCGCTTCACGTAACCGGCGTGCGTGATCGTGACGACCATGTCCTCGTCGGCGATGAGGTCCTCCACGTCCAGCTCCCGGGAGCCCTCGGTGGAGATCTCCGTGCGGCGCGGGTCGGCGTAGCGCTCCTTGATCTCCTGCATCTCCTGCTTGATGACGCCATAGATCTTGTCCGGGTTGGCGAGCAGGTCCTCGTAGTAGGCGATCGCCTTGCGCAGGCCGTCCAGCTCCTCCTGGATCTTGTCGCGCTCCAGGCCGGTCAGGCGACGCAGGCGCATCTCCAGGATGGCCGTGGTCTGGTCCTGGTCAAAGCCGAACCGCTCGATCAGGCGGGCGCTGGCCTCCACGTCGGTGCGCGAGGAGCGGATGATGCTGATGACCTCGTCGATGTGGTCGAGCGCCATCAGGTAGCCCTCAAGGATGTGCGCGCGGGCCTGGGCCTTCTTCAGGTCAAAGCGCGTCCTGCGGGTCACGACGTCAAACTGGTGGTCGTTGTAGTGCTGCAGCATCTGGCGCAGCGTCAGCAGCTTCGGCACGCCGTTGACCAGCGCGAGGTTGTTCACGCCGAACGTCGTCTGCAGCGCGGTCATCTTGTACAGGTTGTTCAGCACGACCTGCGGGACCGCGTTGGCCTTCAGCTCCACGACGAGGCGGATGCCCTTGCGGTTGGACTCGTCGCGCAGGTCGGAGATGCCCTCGATGCGCTTGTCGTTGACGAGCTGGGCGATCTTCTCCTGCAGCGTGCCCTTGTTCACCTGGTAGGGCATCTCGGTGAAGACCAGGCGGTTGCGCCCGGTCTTCGTGGACTCCACGTGCGCCTTCGCGCGGATGGTGATGGAGCCGCGGCCGGTCTCGTACGCCTCGCGGATGCCGTCGGTGCCCATGATGGTGGCGCCGGTCGGGAAGTCCGGGCCGGGCATGACGGTCATGAGCTCGTCCACGGTGGCGTCGGGGTTGTCGATCAGCATGCACGCGGCGTCGATCGCCTCGCCCAGGTTGTGGGTGGGGATGTTCGTCGCCATGCCGACGGCGATGCCCTGCGCGCCGTTGACCAGCAGGTTGGGGAAGCGCGCCGGCAGCACGACGGGCTCGCGCAGCGACTCGTCGTAGTTGGGCTGCCAGTCCACCGTGTCCTTGTTCATGTCGCGCAGCAGCTCCATGGCCGGCTTCGCGAGGCGGGACTCGGTGTAGCGCATGGCGGCGGCGGAGTCGCCGTCGATGTTGCCGAAGTTGCCGTGACCGTCGATCAGCGGCACGCGCATGGAGAACCACTGCGCGAGGCGGACCATCGTGTCGTAGACCGCGGAGTCGCCGTGCGGGTGGTACTTGCCGATGACTTCGCCGACGGTCCACGCCGACTTCTTGTGCGGCTTGTTCGGGAAGATGCCGCTCTCGTTCATGGCGTACAGGATGCGGCGGTGGACCGGCTTAAGGCCGTCGCGCACGTCCGGCAGGGCGCGCGCGGTGATGACGCTCATCGAGTACTCGATGAACGACTGGCGCATCTCCTGGCCGAACTCGCTGAACTGCAGCTGGCCGCCGTTCTCGTCCGTGCCGTCGCCGCCGCCGCGGGACTCGAGGTCAAAGTCCTCCTCAACGTCCTCGTCGTCGTCCTCGGAGGCCTCGTCCTCGGCGTCGGGGTCGTAGACCGCCGCGTCGCCGTCCTCCTGTTCAGCGCGGTTCATCAGGCGCTGCAGGTCGTCGGGCAGCAGCTCGCCGGAGGTGCCGCCCCTGACCTCCTCGTCGTCGTTCCGGTTGTGCTTGTCGTCAGCCACGTTTGGCCTTTCGCGTCGTCGTTGCCCGGGGTCGCGCGAGGCGCGCCCCGTCCGTCGTCATGCCGCCGACGTCCCCTACGCGTCCAGGTAGCGGGCGTCGTTCGCGTGCTGCTCGATGTACTCGCGGCGATACTCCACCTTGTTGCCCATCAGGCGCTGCACGGCGCGGGTCGCGGCGGATGCGTCCTCGATCGTCACGCGCTTCAGGATGCGGGTGCGCGGGTCCATCGTCGTGCTCGCGAGCTGCTCCGGGTTCATCTCGCCCAGGCCCTTGTAGCGCTGGACGGCGTACTTCACCTTGCCGGAGCCGTCGGGCTTGTCGGGGACCGTCGAGGCGACGGCCTGCGCCAGGATGTCGTCCTCGGAGTGCTTGCCGTCCGGGTAGACGTACTTGATCTTCTTGCCGACCTTGATGCCGAAGATGGGCGGGCAGGCCGAGTACACGTAGCCGGCCTCGATGAGCGGGCGCATGTACTTGTAGAAGAACGTGAGCAGCAGGATGCGGATGTGCGCGCCGTCCACGTCGGCGTCCGTCATGATGATGATCTTGTGGTAGCGGGCCTTGGCGAGGTCAAAGCCCTCGTCCTTCCCGTCGTCGTCGGTGCTCGTGGTGACGCCGGTGCCGATGGCGGTGATGAGGGACTGGATC
>CACZRK010000307.1 GCA_902783515.1 uncultured Coriobacteriaceae bacterium
CGTCCCGCGCGCCGCGGCGTCACGCTGCGCGGCGGTCCTGACGGCGGAGGACGCGCGCCTCGTGGACGTCGTCGAGCGACGTCCGGCGGCAGTCCCCGCCGACGAGGCGCGCTTGGAAGCCGCGCCCTTTGACGCGGCCGCGCGGGACTTGGCGGAAGTGCTGGCCGTAGGCTTCTTTGATGTGTGCGAGTTGCGCTTAGCCTGGGCCACCTACGCTAGACCTCCATGATGAACGGGATGACCATCGGCCTGCAGTGCAGGACGTCCCACAGGTAGCTGGAGAGCGAGTCGCGCACCAGCGAGCGATCCGCGTCGGGATCCATCGGCGCCGATCCACGGCGGCGCTTGCCGAGCGACCGGCGCAGGCGCGCCGTGGCCTCCTCCACGATGTCGTCGGTGATCTCGAAGGAGACGCCGCGCGACGCGAGCTGCACGTCGACCAGTTGGTTGTTCTGGCTGGAAATGGAGACGACGGCGGTCACGATGCCGTCGCTGGAGAGCTTCTTGCGGTCGCGCAGGACGACCTGGTTCGTGTCGCCGATGTGCAGGCCGTCGACGTAGATGACGCCGGACTCAACGGGCTTGCCCAGCGAGACCTTGTGATTCTTCATCTCAAGGGTGTCGCCGTTGTCCAGGATGAAGATGTTCTTGCGCGGGATGCCCATCAGCTCGCCGAGCTTGGCGTGGGCGCGCAGGTGCATGGCCTCGCCGTGGACGGGCATGAGGTACGTCGGCTTGGTGAGCGCCATCATGAGCTTGAGCTCTTCCTGCGACGCGTGGCCGGAGACGTGCACGAGGCCGCGGCTCTTGTCATAGACGTCCGCGCCGATCTTGGCGAGCATGTTCTCGATCTGCGTGACGGCCTTCTCGTTGCCCGGAACGGGCGTCGCGGAGATGATCACGGTGTCGCCGTGCTGGATCTGCAGCGTGCGGTGCTCGCCGCTGACCATGCGCGCGAGCGCGGAGAGCGGCTCGCCCTGGGAGCCGGTGCACAGGACGACGATCTTGTTGTCCGGGAGCTTGTCGATGTCAAAAGCGTCCACGATGTCGTTGTCCGGGATGTTCAAATAGCCCAGCTCGCGCGCGATCGCGGTGTTGCTGACCATCGAACGGCCGGTCACGACGACCTTGCGCCGGGCGGCGCGCGCCGCGTCGCAGACCTGTTGCAGGCGGTGAATGTGGCTGGAGAAGGAGGCGACGAACACGCGCCCGCGCGCGCGGCTGATGATGTCGCGCAGCGTCGCGCCGACCTCGGCCTCGGAGGGCGTGAAGCCCTTGCGCTGGGCGTTCGTCGAGTCGCTCATGAGCAGGTCGACGCCCTTCTCGCCGAACTTCGTGAGCGCGGCAAAGTCGGTGCGCTCGCCGTCGATCGGCGTCTCGTCGATCTTGAAGTCGCCCGTGTGCAGGACGGTGCCCGCGGGCGAGGTGATGTACACGCCCATCGCGTCGGGGATGGAGTGGTTCACGCGGAAGAAGTCGACCTCAAGCTCGCCGAGCTTGACGTGATCGCCGGCATGCACCTCGTGGAAGTTCGGGTTCTTGATGTTGTGCTCCTGCAGCTTGCCGGCGACCATGCCCAGCGTCAGCTTGCTGGAGTAGATCGGCACGTCCGGGTTGAGGTCCGCCAGCAGGTACGGCAGGGCGCCGGTGTGATCCTCGTGACCGTGCGTGATGATGATGCCGCGCAGCTTGTCCTCGTTCTCCAGAACGTAGGTGTAGTCGGGCAGCAGCAGGTCGATCCCGGGGTGGTTGTCGTCTGGGAACATGAGGCCGGCGTCATCGAGGATCATGTCGTCGCCATACTCGATCACGGTCATGTTCTTGCCGATGCCGTCCAGGCCGCCGAGCGGGATGATCCGAAGTGCCTTGCCGTTGCCGTTGCGTTTTGCCATGGGATGCGTGTGCCTCCTTGCGTGTCGTGCACGGATACCTAGAACGCAACGGCGGTCGAATCCTTGAGAGATACGGCCGCCGTTGCGTATCGGCGGACACCGCGTGCCCGCCGTGCTCAAGTTAGTTAGTGACCCCAGTCTATCCTATAGGGCGCCCACCGTGGAGAGAATGCGCGCGATCTCGGCAGACTCCGCATCCGACGCATGCACCAACGGGAGGCGCAGGCCTCCGACGGGACGTCCGACGAGTCTGAGCGCCTCCTTGACCAGCGTGGGGTTCGGCGCCTTGAACAGGCCCGTCATCAGCGGGTTCAGACGATCATGCAGCGCGCGGGCGGTCTGCTCGTCGCCGTTGGCGAACGCCTCCACCATCGCCTTCATCTCTGCGGGCATGACGTTGGAGGTTGTGGAGATGACGCCGGAGGCGCCGATCGCCATGAGGTCGAGGGTTTTGTCGTCGTTGCCGCTGTACATCTCGAAGTCAGACGGCGCGTCGGCGAGGATGGCGCGGTCCTGGTCCGGGTTGATCGCCGCCTCCTTCATCCCGCGCACGTTCGGGCAGTCGCGCACGACGCGCAGAAGCGTGTCCGCGTTGATGTTGACCACGGAGCGGCCGGGGATGTTGTAGATGACGACGGGCGTGCCGGGGACGGCGTTGGCGATGGCCCTGAAGTGCTGGTACATGCCTTCCTGCGACGGCTTGTTGTAGTA
>CACZRK010000308.1 GCA_902783515.1 uncultured Coriobacteriaceae bacterium
GCCCGAGCATAGGCTGCGCCGGTGGCGAAGTACACCAACCGCCCGTTGGCGCCCAACCACGCGTTGTGGGCACAACCGATGCGACGGGCGACGCGCCGTCGCCACGACGCGTCCAATGACCGCAAAACTATGCGGTTCTGGATTCCCGCAGGATATTGCGGTATCATGAAACCGCAAAAAGATGCGGAATCCTGCCGATGCGCGCAGCGGTGCGCGACAGGACACGCCAGGGGTGCGGAGGGACGGGGCGCTTGGACGCGATGGAGATCACGATTCCTCGTCAGGTCGGGCAGTGCGTCCGCGCTGCCCGCAGGGAGCAGGGCCTCACGCAGCGGGAGCTCGCCCGCCGCGCGGGCGTGTCCGAGCGGCTCGTCCTCGCATTGGAGCTGGGCGACGCCCCCGGCATCCAGCTTGACAAGCTGATGAGCGTCACGCAGGCCCTCGGCATCCGCCTGTTCGCGGAGCCACCCCTGCGAGTGGCCGGGCAGGCGATGTGGGAGACGCCGGTTATGAACGTGCCAAGCGCTGCCGACGCCGCGAAAGCCGACGGGGTCGTCAAGACGGGCGAGAGGCTGGCGTCCGTCGACACGGACGGAGGGCTGGCAACCGCTGGCGAGGCGGCGGGTACGGCGGATAGCGACCAGTTCGACATGCTCGATCGCTATCGCAGCCTGTACGCCGAGCTCGCAAGGGCGACTCGAGAAGGTGGCGTGTCATGACGAGCACGTCGCTCTCCGTCGTCATCTCCCATGTCCCCGCCGGCACCCTGACGCTGGATGATCATGGCGCGCTCTCGTTTCGGTATCGGGACGGGTACCGGGGGACCCCACTCTCGCTTTCCATGCCCGTTTCGAACCGTGCGTACCCGCAGAAGGTCGTGCTGCCGTATTTCCAAGGCCTTCTGCCTGACAGCGAGGCCGTTCGACGGAGTATCGCGAGGCGCTACGACGTGGGGCTGAACAACGTCTTCGCATTGCTCTCCCACATCGGCCTGGACCTCCCGGGCGGCGTGCAGCTCTGCGCCCCGCATGACCTTGATGATGTCCTGAGGCGGTCAGGCTCATACGAGCCGATCACCGATCGGGAGATCGGGGCTCGCCTGAGGGGCCTTGACGCGCCAGAGGATTCCTGGGTGGGGATGTCGGAGCATTGGTCCCTTGGCGGCAATCAGGGAAAGTTCGCCCTTGCGTGGCATGACGGCGTGTGGTGCAGCTGCATGGGCTCTGCCGCGACGACGCACATCTTCAAGAACGGCATCGCCGGCTATCGGCTTCAGGCGCTGAACGAGTTCTTGTGCATGAGGCTTGCGCGTGCGTGCGGCATCCCCGTCGCCGAGGTGAGCTACGAGGTCTTCGACGGTACCCCCGCGATCATCGTGAGCAGATACGACCGCTTGACCACAGCCGACGGCACGGTGGTCAGACTGCATCAGGAGGACCTCTGTCAGGCCCTCCGCGTGCCGCCGCGTCAGAAGTACACCTCCGACGGCGGCCCAGACGCAAACGCGATCCTCGGCCTTCTTGCAACCACGCCCCAGGCCAAGGAGAACATGAGGCTGTTCACCGTCATGCTCTTCTTCAACTGCCTCATCGGGGCGACCGACGCGCACGCCAAGAATTACTCGATGCTTCTCCAGGGGGAGGACCGCGCACTGTTGGCGCCGCTCTATGACGTTGCCTCGGCGCTGCCCTATGACTCCCTGCGGCGCGACGGGCGCCTCGCCATGAGCATCGGTGGGGAGAACAGGCTCGGCCGCATGAGCGTGAATGCTCTTGAGCGGTATGCGCGCAATGGGCACCTTGAACGTGCGGGCGTCGACGCCGATTGGTGTGTCTCGCTCATGCGGGGTCTCGCCGACCGAATACCGGCAGAGGCGGAGGCTTTGTTTGGCACCCTTGCTGACGTTGAGGGCATGGCGGAGCTTCAGGCCCACATGGAGGACCCCCTCCGTAGGAACTGCCGCGCCGTCGCGACGGGGCTATAGCCCCCGCTAGGGCGTCTGTGCCCGCGGGGCGGCGACGCGCCGCGGTAGCCCCTGCGCCGCGGCGGAGCGACGCTTCGGAATGTGATGGCGAGCCGCTCCTTCGGCAGGCTCATGCGCTCGCTCGCCCTGAGGATCTCGCGCACGGAGCGGTAGGTCTGCTCGCTCGCCTTGAGCGGGAACCCGTAGGCGGGGCTGCCGGGGTCGACCCACGCGTTGGAGCAGTGCGTCAGGTACAGGCGCCACGTCCCGCCCTGGAGGCGCAGGCTCATGGTTACACGAGGTCGACTGTGTCCATGGCGTCGATGATCACGTGAGCGGCGTGACAGCGACGGTGCGCGTGGGAGACGACGCGACGCCTTAGGTCGCATCCGGCGGGCACGTTACGAAATTGTCGACAATGTGGAGATGATGAGCCCTACAATATTCAGCATTGATTCAGGGTCATGTGCGAGAAGCGGAGGACGAGATGGCGACGGAAGCGCGGACGACGGTCGGGCTTGCCGTGGGTTTCGTGATGTGCGCGACGCTGCTGTCGCCGATCGCGCCGTCTGTCGCCGGTGCGGACGACGCCGTCTCGCAATCCGTCGTCGACGTTGCCGTGGATGCCTCGGGCTCGTCCGACGCGGACGCTGCGTCGACTGACGAGGCGTCGGCCGAGGAGGACCTCCCCCATGCCAACCAGCGGTACTACCTGGGAAGCGCCGTGAACACAGGGCGCGACAACGGCTTCTCGGAATCCCATCCCATCGACGAGAAGGACCCGCACTTCGGCTGGGAGCTGGGGCGGTTCTTCGTGAGCGGGTACACCCGTCAGACAAGCGCCGACGACGGCACGCCGGTCTTCCTGAAGAACGTCGGCGACAAGGTTGGTCTGTACTTCAATCTCGAGCAGGACATCGATCGTCTGAACGGCAATGACAAGCTCTCGATCAATGACGACGGGAACGGGTCCGACCAGCAGTACGGCATCCGCGAGAGTGACTTTGGGCGGGGCACGCTGATCGTTCGCCACACCGACTATCAGAACAACGTCGGCGACCCGATCATCTATACGGACTACCTCTCCGCGCTCGTCACGGGGGCGGACACCGAGATTGACCTGTTCGAGGAGGGCGACTACGAGGTCTCCCTTGACTATGAGGTGAAGGACGCGCCCCGGAAGATCCCAGGGGTCAACATCGAGGTCTTCCCGAAGTACGCCAACTACCGCATCTCGTTCAAGTTCTCGGTGCGCAACGGCAACTGCATGGTC
The DNA here is from genome assembly GCA_902783515.1 of uncultured Coriobacteriaceae bacterium. Classification (GTDB taxonomy): domain Bacteria; phylum Actinomycetota; class Coriobacteriia; order Coriobacteriales; family UMGS124; genus CAIFEU01. The sequence goes on from CACZRK010000308.1 coordinate 3,237, forward strand.
TTTCCCCTTGACTCGCTCACGGGGTCGACGCTCACGAACAAGTCCTGGACGCCCAATGGCTTCCGCCTTGACCTCGCGCGCTCCCGCTATCTGGACATCGACGTGCGTCGGGAGGAGCTGGACGCCAGCGGCAGCGAGCTCGTCGAGGACACGAGGTTCAACAGGCCGGCCGCAGACGGCGACGAGTACACGGAGGAAGGCCTTTACGTCATTGACGTGCGCAATCGGTACACCGGTCAGCACACGGAGAAGCAGATCTACGTCGGCTCCGACGAGGTGATGCGCGCCCACGCCGTCACGGGCGAGCCCATACCCGAGATTCGCGAGCAGCTGGCGGACGGCGCCACGATCGACGAGGACGGCAACATCGTCTTGGCGTCAAAGGCCGTCCCCGCCGAGGCGTCTGAGTCGATCGCGTCCGACGGCGCAGGCATGAGCGCAGGCGCTGGCGCATCGTCGTCGAGCGACCTGACGGCGGATTCCGCGGCGAATGAACGAGAGCAAACGGACACGGTCGCCCAGACGAGAGAGGTGCCCGCATGGGCCGTCGGCGCAATCGTCGCCGCCGTGGTCGTTGCCGCGGCGATCGTGGCCGTCTTCGTGAGCCGCGCACGCAGGAAGCGCGCGAACGTCGGCGCCGCCGAGACGCCCGGCGTCCCCCTCGCGTCCGAAGACGTGGGATCGGGCGGGGCGGCTGGGCCGCATGGCGGCACAAGCCCAGATGACGTGCCCGTGACCAGTGGCGGTGACGCACGGGACGACGGGGATCACGCCGAGGGGAATGGCTGCGACGCGACCTCCGAGGGTTCCGACGGAGACTCCGCTGATGCGGGCGTTCAGGGTGAGGTGACGCGGCGATGACGCACGCGTGGGTTCGCGAGGTTCTGACATGCACTCGACTCGCGATCGCGCTTCTGGCGAGCTGCTGCCTTATCTGCACTGGATATGTTCCAGATGTCAGGGCGTTCGCGGCGGAGGCGCCTGCGTCCGCGATCGACACGGGCGCCGCCGACGGCCAGGCAACGGCCGACGGCGCGACCGAAGACGTCGTGGATGCCTCGGAGTTCGTCTCGATCCCCGAGGACCTCGACTTCGCGAGCATGGACAGCGACGAGCTGCTTGAGTACGTCTCGAACACCCTGTACGCGAGCGTCGCGAACAGTCTGGGTGACGAGGAGAGTGCGGGACTGGAGCTCATCGACGCGCAGGCGACCTATCAGTCGCACGAGTACCTGGAGGAGATGAGGTACAACTCGCAGGCAAACGTGTTCTTTGGCCACACGCTTGACGAGCTGAACGCCGAGTTTGAGGGCTCGCGCTATCTCTTCACGCTCGGCGATGACGGGACGACGCAGGTCGTGCCGCTCGAGCAGGACGCCACGACGTCGTATGAGCATGCATTCGATGACGTCGAGTTCGGCGCGGGCGTCGTGCTCCTGGCTGTCTCGTTCGCCATCCCCGTGACTTCGGTGGCGTCTGCTGGCGGGGCGGTCGCCACCGGAGCTTCGGCCATGAACGTCGTGCGCGCGATCGTGTCCGTCGGGGCGAAGAACCCCGCCGACGTGGCCCTCACGGCGGCGACGGTTGGCCCGGACGTCGCGCACATGGTGACGTCCGCGGCGCGCGGTGATGCGAGGGGCGCCGCCCTCTCCGCGACGGATGCCGCGCTCTCCATCGTGCCCGTCCCGGGAATCGGGAAGTGCTCCGCGTTCGTGGGAAAGATCGGGAACGGCCTGAGCGACCTCGCGGTGGCGGGCAAGAGTGCCGCTGTCAAGAACATTGCAAACAATCTGCCAAATAAACTTATTCAAAATACAAAAAATATAGCTACAATCTCAGAAAGAAACAATAATATAACGGAAAAGAATGGCGTGAAGTTCGAGTGGCGCTTAGTTGCCGGCAGCGACGGGACAATCTACAAGGGCAATTTCCCCAAGTTCGAATCGAAGTGCAACGTGATGCTGCCGAAAGAGGATCGGCAAGCATCTGACTATATGCAATCTAAATACTGCAACGATCAATTAAAGAATCAGATTATTAAAAATAAAATTGATAAAAGTATATTTACTGATGAGCAAATAGAGCAAATCTTGAACGGAGAGACGCCGAGCGGATTCACCTGGCATCACAACGAGCAAGCCGGCCTCATGCAGCTCGTTGACTCCGCCACCCACATGGGTGCTGGCCATACGGGTGGCAAGCACATCTGGGGCGGCGGCACGGCCAACAGATGAGCCCTTGGAGCCAGCGCGCATAGTCAGAGAAGCAAGTCTGGCATGAGCACGTGGGGCCAGACGCATGCGGTGAGGGAGAGCCATGAAGATTGGCGCGGGTTGGACGTATGAGAAGCCGCTGACGGGTCCTGACGTCGTCCGTGACTATGCGCGCTTGTGCGGCGTCGAGCTGCCATGGTGGCTCGTGGATTTCCTTGTTGAGCATAACGCGGGCAGGCCACCCGAGCGCGAGTTTGAGACTGAGGATGGACGCGCGTGTGTGTTCAAATGTCTCTTCTCCTATGACCCGCACGGCTACGACACGGTCTATGCAGCTCATGACGCGCTGGTGGATGCGGGTGTTTCGCCCGCGTTGTATCCGATTGGCTGCGATCCCTTCGGCAACATCGTCTGCTTTGACACGGATGAGCATCGGTATGCGTTCGTGGATCACGAGACCGGCGACGTCGATGGGATCATCTGCTCGTCGAATCCGGAGCTGTTCCCCTGTCACGCGGACGAAGGTCGTGACGGGGGCGAGGAGAGGAAGAGATGACGCCGCGAGGGCCGCTGGCACCGCTCCGCGTGGACGCCATTGCGCGTTCGGAATAGTCCCGACGAGCGCCTAGCGGGGTGATGTCTCGCGCGTGGCTACGCCCGATGGCGGCGCATCACGGCCGCGACTGTCTCGACGTCCTCAGGCTTGACGAGCGAGGGCATGCGGGGGATGAGGGCCTGCAGGTACGCGTCGTCAAAGCTGCCCTCGTCCTGCTTGTTGACGTCTCCCGAATGTGCACCTTGGCCCCCTCAAATCTCCCAAACGGCGGGAGCCGCACCATGCCGCACCTCAGGCCGGGGCGCGCCACCGCCGATCCCCTCGACCCGTCCCAGCTCGTCGTTCCCCGCGCATGACGCCTTCGCCCGACGGTCCGACGCCCTCCTGCCCGACGGCTCCCGCGCTCACGCCCTTCATTCCTACCGTGCCGTCCGACGCCGTGCCGTCCGACGTGGCACGCCGTGCGCGACGTCGTGCGCGATGCCGTGAGACGTTTCCCTCCTCCAGCGCGTATTCATGGTGAGGGGCGCGAGCGAGGGGCGCCCGGTCGGTCGTCGGCCTGGGACGGCGGCCACGGAAGCGGTCTTGGGAGGGGATGACGGGCCATGGATGACGAGGCGCGGTTCACCCGCATCGTCGAGGGACACGCGTCGACGGTCTATCGACTGGCGTACAGCTATCTGCGCAGCCGGTTCGACGCCGACGACGTCGCGCAGACGGTGCTCGTGCGGCTCTATCGCGACGGACGCTGGCGACCGGGCGCGGACAGGGCGTTTCAGAGCGACGAGCATCTGCGCAACTGGCTGGTGCGTGTCACGATCAACGAGTGCCGGACGCTCTTTCGCAGGCTGCGCCGCACGCCCGACGACCTGGCGTGCGTCGCGGACACGCTGCCCGCGGAGGGCGTGTCGCCGGAGGACGCGGCCGAGGCACGCGAGCTGCTCGAGGTGGTGATGAGGCTGCCGGTGAAGTATCGCGTGCCGATCTACCTGCGCTATTACGAGGGGTACTCCGCGAAGGAAGTCGCCGGCCTGCTCGACGTGCCAGAGTCGACCGTGCGGACGCGCCTCGCCCGCGCGCGGACGCGTCTCGGTGAGATGCTCGCGAGCACGGGATGTGCGGGCGAGGCGCATGCCGTCGCCGGCGGATCGGCGCGCGCCCCGGTCGACGCGGTCCCCGCCCGCGCGGCACCGCCGGCGCCATGCCCCACGGCGACGATGACGACGAGATGCGAGGGAAAGGTGATCCCATGAGCGCGACGACGATCGACGAGGCGCGGATGGACGCGCTGACCAAGGCGGCGTTCTCCGCGGTGCAGGCACCCGACGACCTTTGCGGGCGCGTGCTGGGCAGGATCCGCGAGGAGGAGCGGGGACGCGACCGTCGCGCCGCGCGTGCCCACGGCGGCTCGGTCGTCGAGCGGCCGGCGCGCCGCATGCGCGTCGGCGTCCGCGTGGCGGCGGCGCTCACGGCCTCGGCGCTCACCGTGACCGCGGCGTACGCGGCCGTGAGCAGCGGGTTTCTGCAGAGCGCCTTTGGCGACAAGGGCCAGCCCGACGTCGCCGCGCGGACGGTGCCCAACGACGGCAGCCCCTACACGCTGCCGTCGATGACGTGGGAGGGGACGGACGAGGCGACGGCGGAGCGGCTCGTCGGCGCCTACGTGACCGAGTCCGGCGGCACGGTGACCACGGCGGGTGTCACGCTCACGGTGGGCGGCGTCGTGGTGGACGAGAACGGCCTGGGCGTGGCGACCTACACGCTCCGCGGTCCGCAAGCCGTGCTGGACAGCTACGGCGACGCGGGCTATGGCGAGCTCTACGCGCAGCCTGACACGCCGGTCCGCGACGTCATGGTGAGCGGCCCGACGGAGCGGGCGGACGAGCATGGCGTACCGGCCATCTACGACGAGCGCAGCGTGGTGGACCGGACGCGGTCGACCGACGGCACGCTGTGCGCGGTCTCGTACTTCGCGAGCGACGATCCGTCCCAGGCGGGCGAGGAGATGAGCTGGTGGCTGCCGCAGACGGGCGACAATGGCGCCTTTGCGGGCGAGTCGGTCTCGGTGACGCCCGAGCGGGTGCTGCCCGCGACGACGTTCGAGACGGACGAGGGCGCGTCGAACGGCGTCGACGCCGTGGCCGCGCGCGTCTCGCCGATCGGCGTCACGATCGACGTCGCCGCGGGAACTGCCGGCGCGGACGCGGGCGAGGAGGCGTCGCCGGCGGCGGAGGTCTGCGGCGTGAGCCTTGGGCTCTCCGACGGGTCGACGTACGTCGTGGAGGGCGGCGACGTCATGAACCGGACGCTGGATCTCCAGCGCCGCGATGGGAGCGTCGCCATCCTGTTCAACCGGCTCGTCGACCCCGCCGCGGTGACTTCGGTGAGCGTCACGGTCCGCACGTTCGAGCCGACCGCGCGGGACGTGGACGTGCAGGATGCGAGCGCGCTGGACGTGGACGTGCGGGCGGTCGAGACGACGCACACGCTGGCGGCCGCGTCGGACTAGCTGCCCGGCTCGTGCCATGCGACGCGACGCACGTCGCCAGGCGACGCCTCGCGTCGGGGCACGTCTTCCGGCTCCCAGGCGCGTTCGGGCGCGCCGGGGGAGCGGGAGCGCCGCGCATGCGGCCGACCGCCGACGCCTTCTGACGCCCGGGAGCATCTAAGGTGGTGCGCGAGAGGACCGGTCGGCCGCGGCGCCGGCCGGCCCTCCCTGTCGCTGTTGACAGAGCAGTGCATACTGTGCATACTGTATATAAACAGTATGCGATCGCGGCGCGCCAGACGCAGGTCCGCCGCGCCGTCACTCGTCGTGGTCGGTGGACGTGAGGAGAGGACACGGTGGACATCGTCATCGCGAACGGCTGCGACAGGCCAATCTACGAGCAGATCTCCTCGCAGATTAAGGGCGCGATCCTGACGGGCGAGCTGGCGGAGGGCGAGGCGCTGCCATCCATCAGGGCGCTCGCGAACGACCTGCGGGTGAGCGTCATCACCACGAAGCGTGCCTACGCCGACCTTGAGGCGCAGGGGTTCATCGACACGGTGCCGGGCAAGGGCAGCTTCGTCGCCGGCGGCAACGTGGAGCTGCTGCGCGAGGAGCGCCTCCGGGGCATCGAGGCGCACCTGCAGCGGGCGATCGAAGAGGCGGCCGGCGCGGGGGTCACGCTCGCGGAGCTGCATGAGATGCTCGACACGCTCGCGGAGGGCGCGGGACGTCCCTGACGGCGCGTCGCGACGCACGGGCACGGCAGCGTCGTGGCGATGCGCGGCCGACCAAGGGATGCCAGGTGTCCGGCCGTCTGCACGTGAACATGCGAACGCGTCAGCTCGTCAGCGCGCGGGACCGTCAGCGCGTGGGACCGTCAGCACGCCGGACCCCGGACCGCCAGAAAGCCAGATCGTCAGCTCGACGGACAAGCTCGACAGACATCCAGCCGACCGAAGGGACCACCATGCTCGACGCCATCAGCTGCACGGGGCTCGTAAAGCGCTATGGGAGCTTCGCCTTGGACCATGTGGACCTCACGGTGCCGCGGGGGCAGGTCGTGGGCGTCGTCGGCAGCAACGGCGCTGGCAAGACGACCGCGATCAAGATCGTGCTCGGCCTGGTGCGCGCGGATGCCGGCGACGTGCGCGTGCTCGGCGAGTCGGTGACCGCGGGCCTGCCACGCGGCGTGAGCGCGCGCATGGGCGTCGTCCTGGACACGTGCGCGTTTCCACCCACGTGCCGCGTGGCAGACGTGGGCGCCATCGGCGCCGCGATGTACGACGCCTGGGACGCGGGTGCGTTCGCGCGCCTGGCGAGCGACGCGGGACTTGACGCGGACAAGCGGGTGAGCCAGCTCTCGCGCGGCATGGGGATGCGGCTCTCGCTCGCCTTCGCCCTCGCGCATGCCCCCGAGCTGCTCGTGCTTGACGAGCCGACCGCGGGACTGGACCCGATCGCGCGGGAGGACATGCTCGATGTCCTGCGGGCCTTCATGGAGGGCGGCGATCGGGCGATCCTCATGGCGAGCCACATCACGACCGACCTGGAGAAGATCGCCGACGAGGTCGTGTGCATGGACGCGGGGCGGGTCGCGTTCGCGCTGCCGAAGGACGACATCTGCGACCGGGCGGGCGTCGCGCGATGCCGGCAGGCCGACGTGCCGGCGGTGGCGGCGGCCGAGGATCTCTTTGCGGGGGAGGGGCCGCTCGTGCGCAGGCACGGCTACAGCGTGGACGTGCTGGTCCCGGACCGGGTCGCGTTCGCGCGCCGCTTCCCCGACGTCGTGTGCGACGCCGCGAGCA
>CACZRK010000309.1 GCA_902783515.1 uncultured Coriobacteriaceae bacterium
CGTCCCGCCGGCGAGGCGAGCACGTATCATGGGGGTTTGACTCACGTGAACGTCTCGGGGCGCATGCCCCCACACAGGAAGGTCAGCGGATGATCGACTTCAACGTCCCGCCCTACGTCGGCAACGAGCTCACCTACATCAGGCAGGCGATCGAGAACCGCAAGATCTGCGGTGACGGCGAGTTCACCAAGCGCTGCTCCGCCTGGCTGACCAAGCGCTTCGGGTGCGACCACGCGCTGCTCACCACGAGCGGCACGACGGCGCTTGAGATGGCGGCGCGCCTGTGCGACCTGCAGCCCGGCGACGAGGTCATCATGCCGAGCTTCACGTTCTCCTCGACCGCCAACGCCTTTGTGCAGGTCGGCGCCCGCATCGTGTTCGTGGACATCCGCCCCGACACGATGAACATCGACGAGAAGAAGATCGAGCACGCCATCACCGACCGCACGCGCGCGATCGTGGTCGTCCACTACGCCGGCGTCGCCTGCGCGATGGACGAGATCATGGAGATCGCCCGTCGCCACGGCCTGAAGGTCGTGGAGGACGCCGCGCACGCCCCGCTTGCCACGTACAAGGGCCGCGCGCTCGGCTCGATCGGCGACTTCGGCTGCCTCTCGTTCCACGAGACCAAGAACTACTCCATGGGCGAGGGCGGCGCGCTGCTCATCAACCGCGGCACCCACGAGACCGAGGCGCAGGAGACGGCCTCCTTCGAGAAGGCCGAGATCATGCGCGAGAAGGGCACCGACCGCTCCAAGTTCATGCGCGGCCAGGTGGACAAGTACACGTGGGTGGACTACGGCTCCAGCTACCTGCCGAGCGACATGCTCGCCGCCTACCTGTGGGCCCAGCTCGAGAAGGCCGACGAGATCAACAAGGACCGTATCGCCACCTGGAACGCGTACTACGAGGGGCTCAAGCCGCTCGCGGACGCCGGCAGGATCGAGCTGCAGACCGTCCCGGAGGGCTGCGTGCACAACGCGCACATGTTCTGGATCAAGTGCGCCGACCTCCAGGAGCGCACCGAGCTGCTGTCGTACCTGCGCGACCGCCAGATCTACGCGGTCTTCCACTACATCCCGCTGCACTCCGCGCCCGCCGGCCTGCGGTTCGGCCGCTTTGACGGCGAGGACGAGTACACCACGCGCGAGAGCGAGCGCCTCGCTCGCCTGCCGCTGTACTACCACCTGACGGCCGAGGACCGCGCGCAGGTCATCCAGGCCATCAAGGACTTCTACGAGGCCCGCGCATGCTAGCGCGCGGCGACGCGGGGCGCGGCACGACGGCCGACGGGCGTGCGGCGGCGGGTGCCGACGAGTCCCACCGCCTGCTCGTGCTCGGCTCCATGGACGAGTTCGTGCACCTCGTGGACCTTGCCCGGGCGCGCGGCTGGCACACGATCGTGGCCGACGGCTACCCCGACGGCCCCGCCAAGCGCCACGCCGACGAGGCGTACGACGTGGACGTCCGCGACGTGGAGGCGGTCGCGCGGCTCGCGCGCGAGCTGCGCGTGGACGGCGCGGTCGCCTCGTACTCCGACGTCCTCTTTGAGAGCCTGTGCCGCGCCACGCACGCGGCGGGCCTCTACGCGTACTGCCCGCTGCCCGGGATGGAGAAGCTGCGCGACAAGCGCCTGATGGGCGCGATGTTCGCCGAGCTGGGCGTCCCCACGCCCCGCTCCCGCGTCGTCCGCCGCGACAGCGTCGCGCGGGACTGCGAGGGCCTCGCCTTCCCCTGCGTCATGAAGCCGCTGGACGGCTACGGCAGCTACGGGATCTTCGTCGTCCGGGACGCCGACGGCGTGGCGGCGCACTTTGACGAGACCTCCGGCGTGTCCTCGCATCGCGACGCGGTCCTCGTGGAGGAGTACGACACGGGCCACGAGATCAACATGATCTCGTGGGTCGCCGGCGGCACGGTCCATGCGATCTCGCTCGCGGACCGCGAGAAGTGCCCGCTCGTGGCGGGCGGCGTCCCGGACGTCGTGCGCATCACCTACCCGAGCGTCTTCGCGGCCGACGCGGCGCCCGCGGCCGTCGCGATCCTGCAGCGCGTGGCGGACGCCTGCGGCATGCAGGACGGCCCGCTCTCCATGCAGTTCTTCTGGCACCCCGAGGACCGGACGATCACCGTCTGCGAGGTCGCTGGTCGCGTGCTCGGCTACGAGCACGAGAACGTGGAGATCGGCTCGGGCCTGTCCGTGGACGAGCTGCTGCTTGACCTCACCTACGACCGCGCCCGCATGCGCGAGCTCGTGGAGGCCCACAGCCTGGGCGACTTCTCCGGCGTGAGCTTCGTGCTGAACTTCCACGCGCGCCCCGGCTGCGCGGGCGTCGTCACGGACACGCGCGCGGCTGACGCGATCCTGTCCGACCCGCGGGCGCTCGGCCCGTCCATGCTGCACTACGCGAAGGGCGAGACGATCCGCCACGGCAAGGGCGCCAAGCCGTACGTGGCGCGCGTCTTCTGCCACACGGACACGCGCGCGCAGGCGGACGAGATGACCGCGCGCCTGTTCCGCACCTTCTCGGTGCGCGGCGCGCAGGGCGAGGAGCTCGTCTGCCGCGAGGCGCTGCCCTTCATGAGCGAATGGAGTACCTTGGCATGACATGCGTCACCACCCCGGCGCCCCTCACGGTGTCGGTGGTCATCCCCTGCTACCGAAGCGAGCAGACGATCCGCAAGGTCGTGACGCTCACGCGCCAGGTCCTGCGCGAGCAGGGCTACGACTACGAGTTCGTGCTCGTCAACGACGGCTCCCCCGACGGCACCTTCGCGCAGATCCGCGCGCTCGCCGCCGAGGACCCCAAGGTGAAGGGCATCGACCTCATCAGGAACTTCGGCCAGCACGGCGCGATCATGGCGGGCCTGAACCACACGACGGGCCAGCTCGTCCTGCTCATGGACGACGACCTGCAGACGCACCCCAGCCAGATCCCCGTCCTGCTCGACAAGATCTACGAGGGCTACGACGTGGTGTTCGCCGACTACGGCGAGAACGGCCTCAAGGAGAGCCTCTTCCGCCGCCTCGGGTCGCAGTTCGCCGAGTGGACCTCGCGCGTGCTCACCGGCCAGCCCAAGGACGTGTACGCGTCCAGCTTCTTCGTGATGCGCGACTACGTCCGCGACAACGTCGTGAGCTACACGGGGCCCTACCCCTACATTGAGGGCCTCGTGTTCCGCGTGACCAGCAGCGTGACGAGCGCGCCCGTCAAGCACTTTGAGCGCGAGGTCGGCTCGTCGGGCTACACGCTGCGCGCGCTCGTGCGCCTCTGGTCGTCCATCCTCGGCCTGTCCGTGGGGCCGCTGCGCCTGGCGACCATCACGGGCGGCCTCGTGGGACTCGCCGGCTTCGTCTGGGCGATCGTGATCGTCATCCAGCGCCTGTGCGGGTTCACGACGATGGACGGCTGGAGCTCCATCATGGCGACGATGCTCATCTGCTTCGGGCTCGTCCTCGTGTTCCTCGGCCTCATCGGCGAGTATCTGGGCAGGCTCTCCATCACGGTGAGCCACGCCCCGCAGTTCGAGGTCCGCACGGCGCTCAACTGCCCCGGCGGCGTGGACCAGGACGCGCGCTTCGCGAAGCCGACGCCCCACCCGCATGACGACGACAGAAAGCCCGAGGTGTCCCGATGATCGACCCGATCCCGACCGCGCTGACCGACTGGCACGCCCTGCAGACGCCGTGCTACGTCTTTGACGAGCCCGAGCTGCGCGCGAACTTCGCCGACTTCGGTCGGGCGCTGCGCGACACCTGGTCGCCCCTCGCGCGCGTCGCCTACTCGGTGAAGACCAACCCCTTCCCGTGGATCCTCCGGGTCGCCCGCGAGGAGGGCTGCCTTGCCGAGGTCGTCTCGGGCGACGAGTTCGCCCTGGCGCTCGACACCGGCTTCGCGGCGAACGAGGTCATCTTCAACGGCCCGATCAAGCCGCGCGACTGGCTTGCGTACGCGCTGGCGAGCGGCACGGTCGTGAACCTGGACTCCGTCAACGACGTCGCGTGGACCTGCGCATGGGCGCGCGAGCACCCCGGCCGCGCGCGCGTCGGCGTGCGCGCCAACATCGAGCTGGACCGCTACTGCCCCGGCGAGACCATCACGGGCGACCGCGGCGGCCGCTTCGGCTTCTGCTACGAGAACGGCGAGCTCGCCCGCGTCATCGGCGAGCTGCGGGCGGCGGGCGTGGAGGTCTGCGGCCTGCACATGCACGTGACGACGCTCAGCCGCAGCCTGCGCGCCTACGAGGTCCTCGCCGAGCACGCGGTGCGCATCGTCCGCGAGAACGGCCTCGCGCTCTCCTACGTTGACATGGGCGGCGGCTACTACGGCGGCGGCAAGCGCAACGAGGGCGCCTACGAGCGCTACGCCAAGGTGATGGCCGACACGCTGCGCGAGGCGTGCGACCCGGCGACGTGCGCCCTGTACGTGGAGCCGGGCGGTGCGGTGGTCTGCACCCCGGGCCGCTACGTGGGCAAGGTCCTGGACGTGAAGGACACGACCGCCGACCGCTTCGTCACCTGCGAGCTGTCCCGCATCAACATCGATCACGAGATGAAGAAGACCTCCTACCCCCTGCACGTGCTCGCGCCCGACGGCGCGTGCAAGGACCGCGACGCCGAGGGCGCGCAGGGCCTGCCCGCGCACCCCCACCAGACGCTCTGCGGCTTCACCTGCATGGAGAGTGACCGTCTCTGCTCGCTGGAGGGGTGGCCCGCGCTCGAGATCGGCGACACCGTGGTCATCGACTTCGCCGGCGCCTACTCCATGAGCTTCACGCCCGGCTTCTTCATCGAGCACGCCCCCGCCGTCTACGCGCGTGACGAGCGAGGCGCCTGCACGCTGCTGCGCCCGCTCGCCGACCGCCGGGCCCCGCGCCCATGAGGACGTCCACCCGCGCGCTGCTCGGCCTGCACCTGCTGCTCGCCCTCTACTCGGTCACGAACATCTTCTCCAAGCTCGCCAGCGACGCGCCCTTCCTCAGCGTGCGGTTCGTCGTCTTCTACGGGCTGGTGCTGCTGATCCTCGCGATCTACGCGATCGGCTGGCAGCAGGCCATCAAGCGCATGCCGCTCACGACCGCCTACGCCAACAAGGCGGTCACGATCGTGTGGGGCGTCATCTTCGGGGTCCTGTTCTTCGGCGAGACCGTCACCGTGCCGAAGGTCGTCGGCGCCGTCCTGATCATGGCGGGCGTGGCGCTGTTCGGCATCGAGGACGGCAGGTACCAGCGCTCTCGCGAGGACGAGATGAACGCGCAGCTCGCGGGGCCCGAGCGCCTGACGGGCGATGGCATGGAGACGGTCGCGGGCGCGAACGCGTGCGCGGGTGAGGAGGAGGCGGCGTCCGGGCGCGTCGTGACGTCGGGGCCTGTACGAGCGTCGGAGGACGGTGACGGACGATGAGCTCGGAGCTGCTGCTCTACGCGGGGATCCTGCTCGTCTCGGTCTTCATCAGCTCGGTGTCGCAGGTCATGCTCAAGAAGAGCGCCCTGCGCACCTACGACTCCCCGCTCAAGGAGTACCTCAACCCGCTGGTCATCTTCGCGTACGTGCTCTTCGTCGGCACGACGCTGCTCTCGGTGCTCGCCTATCGCGGCATCCCGCTGTCGCTCGGCCCCGTGCTCGAGGCGACCGGCTACATCTACGTCACGATCTTCGGCGTGCTCATCTTCAAGGAGCGCATGACGCGCGGCAAGCTCGCCGCGCTCGCCCTCATCGTTGCGGGTATTGTCGTGTACGCGTTCGGCCTTTAGGAAACGCGGCCGTCCGGCGCGCCGTGACGTGCTAGCATGTCACTTC
>CACZRK010000310.1 GCA_902783515.1 uncultured Coriobacteriaceae bacterium
CGTGGTGAGCTGGGCGCGCGCGATACAGATCTACGTCATGGCGGCGTTCAGCCCCATCCCCCTGTCCCTCATGTCGCTCGACGAGACGAGGCAGATGGGCGTCGGGTACCTCAAGAACTTCGCCGCGGTATGCCTGGCGGGCGTGATCATCCTGGTCCTGCTCGTGAGCTTCCCGATCGTGCTCGGCGGCCTCAACGCCGCGACGGCGGGAACCGGCACCCCGATCGACTCGGTCGTGGGAGGCCTCTCCTACGCGCTGCAGTACATGGCGATATGCGTCCTGCTCATCTTCTCGCTAGCGAAGAGCGGGAGCTGGGCGCGCGACATCCTCGGAGGCTAGGGAAAGGAGGGTCCGCGATGGGTTCATGATCCGCGAGGCGGCAAGCGGCGACTTCCACTCGCGCCGCAGACGTGCAAGACGATGCAAAGGAGCATAGAGATGGGCGAAAACACCCAGAGGAAGGAGAAGGTGTACCTCTCCTTCCACAAGAACTTCGTGCGCGAGAACATCGCGTACACAGACAGGAGGACCGGGCGGCAGCGCACCTTCAACCAGGTGACGCTGCCTTCCGGAACCGTGATCGACGGCAGAGACGTGGGCGGCTACGAGTTCAGCCCGCTCTACGTGAACGCATCCAAGTTCCGGGGCCCGGACTGGCGGGACGTGCCGCTGCTGGCGGAAAAGGAGGTCTGGCTCCAGAAGTCGGTGCTCGACCCGGAGGGGCACCCCGTGCTCGACGAGAGCGGGCGCCGCATGAAGGACACCGTCAAGGTCATGCCGCAGCAGATCAAGGACGCGCTTTCGGAGTCCCGCCGGCGCTGGGCAGAGGAGCACAGCGCGGACAGGGGGCTCGATGAGAGGGCGGCCTATGCGCGCCAGGCGTCCGACACGATGCGCCATGACCGGCCGGCACGCCAGCAGCGGCCGCGCTATGCCAGGTAGGTGATCGCAATGGAAAAGACAGCGCATACGCTGGCGGGCAAGATCGCCCGCTGCCTCGCGGCGGCCGTGCTCGCGATAGGGCTCGGCATCCCAGCGACCTCGGCGAGCGCCGACGACGCCAACGACGCGGTCATCAACATCCACAGCTACGGCATCGACGGCGCCTACGAGGAGGTGAACTCGGGCGTCGGCTACATGACCGGCGACGGCGAGATCTCATATTGCTACGACTTCAACGCGCACGGGCCGGGCAGCGCGGGTCAGGACTACACCGATGTGCGCGACGGCACGCACGCGACCGACTACGTCTTCGCGAAGGGGTACCCCAGCGAGACCAGGATCGCCGGGAAGGACTGGTCTGAGGCCAAGGCCCAGGCAATCACGCAGCTGACCGCCTGGATCGTGTCCGGCACGGCCGACGAGTCAAGCGGGAGCTTCGCGCGGGCCGACGCGGACGTACTGGGCGCGGCGCATGACTTCGCCAAGGAGGCCGAGGCCTACCGGGGAGGCGACAAGTCGATCGACGGCTGCAGCGCCATCTGCTACGTCGACGGCAAACCGTCCGTTCAGGCGATGCTTACCGGCAGTCTCGGCGGCCGGGTAACGGTCACGAAGACCTCCGCCGACGCCTCGGTGACTGCCGGCAACTCCGAGTACACGCCCGCGGGCGCCGTCTACGGCATCTACAGCGAGGACGGCGGCCTCGCCGCCAAAGTGACCATCGGCGAGGACGGCACGGGAACAACCGACCAGAAGCTCAAGTCCGGCACCTACACCGTCCGCGAGATCGAGGCCCCCGACGGGTGGGTAGCCTCGACGCGCGAGCACAAGGTCGTGGTAAGGAACCACGACGCGCAGGCCGAGGACGCCGAGACCCCCGTCACCGTGGAGCTCGACCTCGTGAAGATCGACGCCGAGACCGGCGAGCCGAGTCCCCAAGGCACGGCGTCGCTCGACGGGGCGGTCTACGAGGCCTCCTACCAGAAGGGCGGCAAGACCGAGACCCAGTCGGCGACCGTCGAGGGCGGCAGGGCCGTGTTCTCGGGCATCCCGCTCGGCAAGTTCACCGTGCGCGAGACGAAGGCCCCGGAGGGATACCTCCCCGACGCCGAGGCGCACGAGCTGGAGGTGACGGCGGAGACCGCCGGCCACAGCGCCGCGACCTTCGAGCTTTCGCCCGAGGGC
>CACZRK010000311.1 GCA_902783515.1 uncultured Coriobacteriaceae bacterium
CGTGACGACCTGAACCCGCTCGCGAAGGCGGCCGTCCTCC
Source organism: uncultured Coriobacteriaceae bacterium (assembly GCA_902783515.1). Taxonomy (GTDB): domain Bacteria; phylum Actinomycetota; class Coriobacteriia; order Coriobacteriales; family UMGS124; genus CAIFEU01. Next base: position 41 of record CACZRK010000311.1, read on the forward strand.
ACGCCCAGTTCGAGACCATCCACCCCTTCATCGACGGCAACGGGCGAACGGGTCGAACGCTGCTGCACAAGGTCCTGCGTCGCGACGGCGTGCTTGAGACGTCAGCTCTGCCCGTCTCCGCCGGACTCCTTCATGACATAGACGCCTACATGGCGGCGATCCGTCGCTACCAGGCGGGCGACCCCCTGCCCATGGTCGAGCGGGTCGTCGACGCCCTCGCAAGCGCGCTTCTGATCGGGTCGCTCGTGGCAACCGCCGTCGACGGCGTGCTGACGGGCTGGCGGGCGTCTCTCACGGCGCGTCGCGGATCCAGCATCCTGCGGCTTCCCGACGTCCTCGTCGAGCAGCCCGTCGTGAGCTCCGCCTTCCTCGCGCAGCGGCTCGACATCACCGTGCGCGCGGCCAACGACGTCCTCAACAAGGCATGTGACCTTGGCATCCTCCGTCCGATCGGCGACGCGCGGCGCGGCGTCTTCTACCAGGCGGACGCGCTCATCGCGATTCTTGAGGAGGTCTCGGGCGCACCCGAGATCCGTCGCGTCCTCGCGAGGGGCAGCCTGTAGCCTGCGCGTATGCCGGGCGCGTCACACGAAGGGACCCGCCGCGATCGAACGTGCGATCGCAACGGGCCCCTCGTCAAGCCTCGCGGCGGCGTGTCTGTGTCGGCTCAAGGGCGCATGGGCTCGCGGGTGGCCTTCTCGACATCCCGTCACCCGACGCCCGCCAGCCCACCCGCGCCTGCTCCCCTACTTCTTGTCGGCAGCGGAGCTCACGGCGGCCGTGCCGTCGGCCTGGGCGAACTTCCTGGCCTCGGCCACGGGGTCGTCAAACCGGCCGAGCTGCTTGGCGACCTGCATGGCGATGATGCGGCCGGAGTTGTTGGCCCAGCTTGCCTGCGAGCCGGGGGCGAGCTTCACGTCGTAGGAGTCGCCGTACAGGCAGCCCGCGTCGGAGCCGCCGGCGTACAGGCCGGTCAGCACCTTGTGGTCGGCGTCCTCCACCTCGCAGTTGGCGTTGATCATGATGCCGCCGCAGGTCGTGTAGTAGCCGTCGCCGATCTGGCCGATGTAGAACGGGGGCTCCAGGCGGCGCAGGTGCTCGGGCGCCTTGCCGAAGTCGGGGTCGTTGCCGTCGTCGCAGTACTGGTTGTACGTGTCGACGGTCTCCTTGAGCGCGGCGGCGTCAAGGCCGGTTGCCTCGGCCATCTGCTCCACCGTGTCGCACTTGAAGACGGTGCCCCCGTCCACGAGCGCGTCGATCTGCTCGCGCACGCCCTCCATCGGGGTGCCGGGCTTCACGAAGGAGAACACCATGCCGTACGGGCCCGTTTGCTCCCAGGCGGTCAGGTCGTTCTCGGTGAAGATGTTGTACGTCCTGTCCTGGTTGCGCTGCGCGAGGCCGACGCCGGCGAAGTCGGAGATCCAGCGGTCCTCGTTGATCCAGCGCTCGGCGTCCTGGTTGACCCACAGCGTCGGCTGGACGGACGCGCAGTAGTCCATGTGCGTCCACACGGCGCCGTTGAAGCACGGGCCGCACCACATGACGGTGCCCAGGCCCTCGGCCATGTAGGCGCCGGCGTCGCGGGCCATCTTGATGCCGTCGGCGTCGTTGCCGGGCACGCCCTGCGGGAGGATCAGCTGGTTGCGCGTCTCGGACACGGCGTACAGGAAGTCCTTGTTCTGCGGGTAGCCGCCGGTCGCGATGGCCACCGCGGGCGCGTCGAACTCGATGACGGTGCCGTCGTCGGCCTTGGCGATGACGCCCTTCACCTTGCCGCCGTCCATGAGGATCTTCTTGGCCGGCGTGGCGAGCCTGATGTCAACGCCGAGCTTCTCGGCCGCGGCGCGCATGCTGTCCTGGAACGTGGCGCCCGGCCCCTTCTTGAGGTCGCGCTGGTAAACGTGCCAATCCTTCTCGCCGTCACCGATCGCGATGGCGCCCTGGAAGCCGACGCCCAGGTTCTCCAGCCACTGCACGGTCTCGGGCGTCTGGTTGAAGAAGCGCTGGTAGAGCTTGTGGTTCGGGATGAAGTGGTGGTACTCCATGCAGTTGTTGACGGCCTCGGGCACGGTGAGCGTGCAGCCGGACTCCTCGGTGTACTTGGTGCCCAGCGCGAACAGGCCCTCGGTGCCGATGAACGAGCCGCCGGTCTGCTCCTCCTTCTCCAGCACGATCGCGTTCAGGCCGAGCTGGTAGGCTTGGCAGGCGCACGCCATGCCGGTGCCGCCGGCGCCGATGATGACGAGGTCGCAGCTCTCGGTCTTCGTGGGCGCGCCGACCTCCTCCAGATCCCACACGCTGCTGGTCTCGGAGATGACCTTGGCCTGCGCGGACTTCGCGGCGCCGGCCAGCGCGCCGGCGGCGGCGACGGCGCCCGCGGTGACGGCGGACGCGGCGAGGAAGCTCCGACGGGACATGGTGTGCTCAGACATTAGATCCCCCTTTGGATCGCAGGGCGTCGACCGGCCCCCTGACGGCTTCGCGACGCTCCCCCTGCTCTGACGACGCCGCCCATTCTGGCAGCCGCCACGAGGCGTCGCGGGCAGAACGCTGCAACGCTGATTTCAAGGGTGAAACGAACCGTTACAATCGAGGGACTTGACGGGACACGGGCGGCGCAGGCGGCACGCGGGGACACGAAGCGGGGAACACGAGCGCGGGCGCCCGGACGGCGTGCCCGAGCGGGGACGGATGAGGGGGCTGGGACGCGGCATGAACAGCGAGCAGCTGCGATACTTTGAGCTCGCCTATCAGGAGCGCAACTTCTCGGCAGCGGCGCGGCTCGTGCCGTGCTCGCCGCAGGGGCTCGCCAAGGCGATCCACGCGCTGGAGAAGGAGCTGGGCGTGGAGCTGTTCGCGAGCGACCCCGCGTCCGGCCTGCCCCAGCCGACCGAGTACGCCCACGAGCTGTACGAGTACGCATGCGTGAACGACTCCAACGTGCGGCTGCTGCGCGAGTCCTTTGACCGCATCCGCGGCACGCAGCGCCTGGAGGTCAGCCTCGGCCTCTCGCTCGGCGTGCTGGGGCTGCTCGGCTATGACTTCCTGAACGGCTTCGAGCAGACCTACCCCGGCGTCCGCCTCACGTACCGCGAGTCCGATGACGCCGAGTGCGCGCGCGACCTGGAGCGGGGCGTCTGCGACCTCGCGCTGATCGTGGGGCCGCCCGACGCGCTCGCCGAGCGCTTTGCCGTCCGCGAGCTGTACCGGTGCCCCATCTACCTGTGGGCACGCGAGGACGATCCGCTGGCGGCGCGCGACTCGATCGGGATCGAGGACCTCGCCGGGCGAGACGTCGCGCTGCCGGGGCGCGGCTTTCACTGCCACGCGCAGCTGATCGACGACGCCGCGCGCGCCGGCGTGCGGCTCGGGCGCGTCTTTGAGATGAGCGAGATCTTCCAGCTGTACGAGTTCGCGCTGCACGGCCGCGGCCTCGGCTTCACCGTGCGCCACCTGGTGGACCTCGCGACGTTCACGAGCGGCGGCGTGCGCGCCGTCCCCGTGCGCTGCGAGCCCTGGCACTTCAGCGTCGCCCGTCAGCGCACCCGCGCGTTGGACACCGCGGAGCGCAGCCTGTGGGAGTGGTGCCTGCGCTACGCAAGGCGCCTGCCGAGCGACCCGATCGCGTAGCCGACGGCCAAATCACGCCGGACGCGCGCGCGTCCATCCCACCAAGATGGTATCTTTATCGACATTGGATCGCGGCGCCCGACAGTCGAGGTCGCGGGCGCGAACGGCGTCCGACGGGCGCCGACCGTATCGAGATCATTGTCCGCCGCGCGTCTGGGAGCACCGCCCGGGCGCACGGCGCGAACGCAACGGGAGGGATCAGGGCACATGGGAGTCATTCAGGCCGTCTGCATCAGCGAGCGCAAGGGCACGCAGAAGCAGCCCGTCGACCAGATCGAGCTCGTGGAGGACTTCGGCGTCAAGGGCGACGCCCACGCGGGCAACTGGCACCGCCAGGTCAGCCTGCTGTCCGCCGAGAGCGCCGACGCGTTCAAGAACGCCGGCGCTCCCATCCACGACGGATCCTTCGGCGAGAACATCGTCGTGCGCGGCTTTGACTTCAAGCGCATGCCAGTCGGCACCCGCTATCGCGTCGGCACGCCCGAGACCATCTTCACGAACCAGGCGATCATCCTGGAGCAGACGCAGACCGGCAAGCACTGCCACTCGCGCTGCGAGATCTACCACATCATGGGCGACTGCATCATGCCGCGCGAGGGCGTGTTCGTGCGCGTCGTCCGCGGCGGCGTGGTCGCGCCTGGCGCGCAGATGATCATCGATTACGTGCCGAACGCCGAGACCGAGGCCAAGATCTACGCGAGCTACGAGGAGAAGTGGCCGGACGCCATCGCCGCCGAGGAGCGCGCCCGCGCCCGCGACGCCGAGATCGCCCGCCGCAAGCAGGAGGTCATGGCGAAGAAGGTCGCCGACCACGTGAACGAGGTCCTTGGCGCCGTGGACGCCAACGGCAACGCCATCGACGCCGCGCCGGTGCAGACGCCGCTCGACAACGCAGAGTAGACAGGCGGGCGCCACGCGAGGCGCCCGCAAGAGGGTGCCTCGCACGGAGGCCCAAAAAACGTCCCCGTCCCGGCGCAGGCGCCTGCCTGAACCGGGGCGGGGACTTCCATGCGCAGCTCAGCGTAACCTACGCCGACAGCCTATGCCTGCGACCTACGCCTGCGGCACGATCGCCGTCGGGACGACGAGCCCCTGCAGGACGCCGTGGGTCACCGAGCCGAAGACGGCGCGCCCGAGCGCCGAGCGCCCGTGCGTGCCCATCACGAGCACGGTCGCGCCGCGCGCCTCGTCGATGAGGACCTTCGCGGGCGAGGGCCCCTCCACCGCACGGCCGGTCACCCGCAGCCCCGGGTGAGCCGCCGAGATCGCGTCCACGCGCGCGTTCAGCTCGTGCTGCATCTGCTCGCCGACCGGGTCCAGGCCGCCGCCCATCGCCTTGGCGGGCGCGGAGAGCACGGTCGGCAGGCCCCATGCGCTCATGAGCTCCAGCGGCAGGCCGGAGGCGAGCGCCAGGCCCGTCCCGACCGCGACGGCCCTCTCGCTCACCTCGTCCGGGCCGACCGCCACGAGGACGCGCCCGTCGGCGGGCTCGGAGCCGGCCGTCCAGTCGGCGGGCACCACGATGGTCGGGGTGTTGGTCTGCACGGAGATGCGCAGGCCGATCGCGCCGCCGACGACCTCGCCGATCGTCGCGCCGTGATGCGAGCCCACGACGACAGCGGCATGGCTCGCGGCAAGGCGCGCGATCGCCTCGGCGGGCTCACCGATCGCGGTCGTGGTCACGACGGTGACCGTGGGATCCTCCTCGCGGCACGCGTCGATCACGCGTTCAAACGCGTCGTGCGTGAGGCCGTCCACCTCCTCGAGCGCGATGCCGGCGGCGTCGGCGAACTTCTTGTCCAGCACATAGAGCAGCGTGACGGTTGGCGCGGGCTCGGCGGGCGCGGCGTCAGCCGGCGCGGGCTC
>CACZRK010000312.1 GCA_902783515.1 uncultured Coriobacteriaceae bacterium
CCTTCGGGGCGTCGACGCGCGTGACGAGCACGCGGCGCTGACCGGCCGCGCGCAGCGCCGTCACGATGCCGACGATCTGCTCGGCGGACTTGCCGGCGCCGTAGATCACCTCGGAGACGCCCTGCCGGATGCCGCGGTGCGTGTCGGGCTTCGCGAACCCGAGGTCCACGAACGGCTCCGCGCGCAGCGCGAGCAGCGCGTCGTCCACGGACCGCTCGCCGCGGGCGACGCCCTCCAGCATGTCCCGCAGCTCCCTTGTCTCCATGCGATCACTCCCAGCGCGCTGCCTGCGAACGCAGGCGACCTAGCGGCGCGCGACGCGCACCATGTCGGGCGTGACGTCGGCGATCGAGCGCGCCCCGCACATCATCATCGCGTCCTGGAGCTCCGCGCGCATCCGGCGAATGAGAAACGCGATGCCCGCCTGGCCCGCGCCGTAGGCCGCGACCACGAACGGGCGGCACACGAGCACGCCGTCGGCGCCGAGCGCGAGGGCCCGAAAGACGTCCAGCCCGCTGCGGATGCCGCCGTCCACGAGAATCGTGACCTGCGGCGCCCGCGCGCGCACCGCCGCCGCGATCTCCGGCAGCACCTCGGCCGTCGCCGGGCACCCGTCCAGCACGCGCCCGCCATGATTGCTCACGACGATCGCGCTCGCCCCGGCGCGGGCTGCCTTCAGCGCGCCGCCGACGGTCATCACGCCCTTCACGACGAAGGGGCGCTCGGTCATGGCGGCGATCACCGCGAGGTCCTCCGGGGACTTCGGTCCCGCGGGCGGCTCCTGCCCCTTCAGGAAGGGCAGGCCTGCGGCGTCCACGTCCATCGCGATCGCGAGGGGGCCGCAGGCGTCGGCGACGCGCATCTTGGCCGCCACCTTCTCGCGCGACCAGGGCTTGATCGTCGGGACGCCCCAGCCGCCGACCTCCCGAATCGCGTCGCAGGACTGGACCATGAGCTCGTCGGGGATCCCGTCGCCGGTGAAGGCGGCGATCCCCTCGGCGCGCGCCGCCGCCAGAGAGAGGCGGTTGTAGGCCATCGTGTCCAGCGAGGGGCCGTAATGGCGGTTCACGTCCCCGACGGGGCCGATGAGCAGCGGCATCGACAGGCGCCGGCCGAGCAGCTCGCACGAGGCGTCCGCGGCGTCGCCGCCCACGAGCGTGTCCATGTTCAGGCGCACGTCACGCCACGCGTCGTAGTTGCGGCGTGCGACGTCGCCCGAGCCCTTCGCGCCGGGGCCAGGGATCTGGTTGCCGCACGCGCGGCCGTCGCAGACCGCGCAGGCGCGGCAGTACCGCCCGATGACCGGCCGCGCGGCGCGCGCGATCTCATCCCAGTCCCGCGGCTCGGCGGGCGTGACGGCAGCCGCGCCCGCGGTCTTCTCGACAGTCCCCATGACGACCTCTCCCCTTCCATGCGCGCCCGCCGCCGTGACGACGTCGCGCGGACGAGCGGCTACGTCCGCCCGCGCGACAGCCGTGCCTTACTTGCGCTGCGAGATCACGCGCTCGGCGAGGACCTTGGCGACCTCGTCCACGGCAATGAGCTCGCGCTCGCCCGTCGCGCGGTCCTTGACCTCCACGTTGCCCTCGGCGAGCGCCTTCTTGCCGACGACGAGCTGGTACGGGAAGCCCATGAGGTCGTTGTCGGCAAACTTGACGCCCGGGCGCTCCTTGCGGTCGTCCAGCACGACCTGGATGCCGGCGTCCACGAGCTCGGCCGTGAGCCGCTCGGCGACCGGGGCGATCACGTCGTCGCCAACGGTCAGCGGGATCACCGACACCTCGTAGGGCGCGACGCAGACGGGCCAGACGATACCGTGCTCGTCGTTGTGCTGCTCGATGATCGCGGCGACCATGCGGGACACGCCGATGCCGTAGCAGCCCATGATCATCGGGTGCTCGTCGCCGTTGGCGTCGGTGTAGAGCGCGCCGAGCGCCTCGGAGTACTTCGTGCCGAGCTGGAAGACCTGCGAGCACTCGATGCCGCGGGCGGCGTGCAGGGGCTTGCCGCACGTCGGGCAGACGTCGCCCTCGCGGGCCGTGATGACGTCCACCCAGGCGGTCGGCTGGAAGTCGCGGCCGGGGCGGGCGCCGGTGTAGTGGAAGCCGTCCTCGTTGGCGCCGACGAGCCAGCTCTGCGAGTCCTTGAGCGAGACGTCGGCCACCAGGCGGACGCCCGCGGGCAGCCCGACCGGGCCCATCGAGCCCTTGTGCAGACCGTACTGCGCGAGCTCCTCGTCGGTCATCATGTGGTAGCCCTCGCCGAAGGCGTGCTCGGCCTTGCAGTCGTTCATCTCGTGGTCGCCCGGGACGATGCAGACGACGGGCTCGCCCGCGGCGTCGATCAGCGCGAGCGCCTTGCGCGTCGCCTCCTGCGGCACGCCGAAGAACGCCGCGATGGACTCGATCGTGCCGCAGCCGGGCGTCGCGACCTTCTGGAGCGTGCCGTCGCCGGGGCCCTCCTCCACGCGGACGGCGCAGGTGGCCGCCTCGGTGTCGGCCGCGAAGCCGCAGTCGCACCACACAAGCTCGGCCTCGCCGGCGTCGGCGATGGCCATGAACTCCACGCTCGTGCTGCCGCCGATCTGACCGGTGTCGGCCGCGACCGGCAGCGCGCGGATGCCGCAGCGCTCGCAGACGCGCGCGTAGGCGGCGCGCATGTCGTCATAGGTCCGCTGCAGCGACTCCTGGTCGGCGTGGAACGAGTACCCGTCCTTCATGATGAACTCGCGACCGCGCATGAGGCCGAAGCGCGGTCGCAGCTCGTCGCGGAACTTCGTCTGGATCTGGTAGAGCGTGACCGGCAGCTGCTTGTAGGAGTGCAGCTCGTTGCGCACGAGCGCGGTCACGGTCTCCTCGTGGGTCGGGCCGAGGCAGAAGTCGCGGTCGTGCCGGTCCTTCGTGCGCATGAGCTCGGGGCCGTACTTGTCCCAGCGGCCGGACTCGTGCCACAGCTCGGCGGGGGTGAGGATGGGCAGCAGCATCTCCTGCGCCCCGATGCCGTCCATCTCGTCGCGCACGACGGCCTCTATCTTGCTGATCACGCGCCAGGCGAGCGGCAGGTAGCTGTATAGGCCAGACGCCATCTTGCGGATCATGCCGGCGCGCAGCATGAGCTTGTGGCTCGCGAGCTCGGCCTCGGCCGGGTCCTCCTTCAGCGTCGGCGCGTAGAGGCTGGACATGCGGATACACGAAGAGGTCTTCATTCGATGCTACTTCCATTCGCGTTGCGTTCTGCGTTGCATGCCGTTCGCGCGGGCGCGCCGGCACCTCTGCCGACGCGCCCGCACGACCGGCGCCCGTCCTGATGGTAAAGCGTGCGCGCCGCGGTCACCGCGTGGATGGGAAGCGCGACTCGATCTCCCGAAACAGCACGTCCACGATCTGGTCCGCCGGCGCCCGCGCGATGACCTTCCCCTCCAGGAAGACCGCGCCCGACCCGCGCCCGCAGGCGACGCCGATGTCCGCGCCGCGCGCCTCGCCGGGGCCGTTGACCTCGCAGCCCATGACGGCGACCGAGATCGGCGAGCGCATCTGGGCCAGGCGGCGCTCGACCTCCTGCGCGATCGGGATCATGTCCACCTGACAGCGCGCGCACGTCGGGCAGCTCACGAGCTCGGGCGTGCGGCGGCGCATGCCGAGCGCGGCGAGGATCCCCCACGCGACCGGCAGCTCCTCCTGCGGCGGCGCGGTGAGCGAGACGCGGATGGTGTCGCCGATGCCCTCCGCCAGCAGGATGCCCAGCCCGACGGCGCTCTTGATGGCGCCCTGCCGCGGCGTCCCCGCCTCCGTGATGCCCAGGTGCAGCGGCACGTCGGGCAGCGCGGCGCTCAGGCGCCGGTAGGTCTCCACCGTGACGCCCACGTCGTGCGCCTTGGCCGACAGCACGACGTCACGGAACCCGCGCGCGCGGAAGTGCTCCACGAACCCGGTCGCCGACAGGACCATCTTGTCCGCGAGGCTCAGGTCGTCGCGGGCGTCGAGCGACCGGTCGATCGACCCCGCGTTCACGCCGACGCGGATCGGCAGGCCACGGGCGCCCGCCTCGTCGATCACCGCGTCCACCTTGTCCCACGAGCCGATGTTGCCCGGGTTGACGCGCAGCGCCGCCGCGCCGCGGCGCGCCGCCTCGATCGCCAGGCGATGGTCAAAGTGGATGTCGGCGATGACCGGGATGGGACTCTCGGCGCACAGTCGCTCAAAGCCGTCCAGCGCGTCGGCCCGCGGTATCGCGGCGCGCACGAGCTCGCAGCCCTCGCGGGCGAGCAGCCGCGCCTGCGCGAGCGCCGCGTCCGCGTCCCTCGTGGGTGCCGTCAGCATGGACTGCACGCGCACCGGCGCGCCACCGCCGAGCGTCACGCCCCCGACGCTCACCTGCCTGGTCAGCTCGCGCGCCAGGCGCGGCCGCGCGTCGGCAGCCGCGCGCGTACCGCCGCGCTCGCCCGACTCCCGCGCTCCGGCCGCCGCGGTCGTCTCACTCGCCTCGTCCGTCTCTCCCATCAGGGCCCCTCCCGTCATGCGTACACGCCCGTCGCGAGGCGCGTCAGGTCAAGCACGACCATCACGACGAACAGCAAAAGGATCAACGCCATGCCCGCCGCCGAGATCGCGGACTGCACCGCCATCGGCACCGGTCGGCGGATGACGGCCTGGATCGCCTCGATCAGCAGCTTGCCACCGTCAAGCGGCGGGATCGGCAGCAGGTTCAGCCATCCCAGCGACAGGCTGAGCGACGCGGCGAGCAGCAGCACGTCCCACGCGCCGCGCTCGGCCGCCTGTCCGGTGATCGCCACGATGCCGACGATGCCGGCCGACTGGTCCAGCACCTCCATCGTCTGCGAGGGCATGAGCAGCGAGACGATGGCCTGCGCCGTCGCGACCGCGTAGGAGCCCGCCGCAGCGACCGCCTGCCCCAGGGGCAGCCGGCGCGTCTCGCTGCCGTAGCTCACGCCGAGCATGCCGTCGTCGCCGAGCCGCACCGTCGCCTCGCGCGTCTGTCCCTCGTGCGCGAACGCGACGGTCACCTCGTCCCCCGCGGGCACCTGGGCGAGCGCTGTGGTGACCGCCTGGTAGCCGTCGCTGACGTCCGTGCCGTTGATGGCCGTGATCACGTCGCCGGCGGCCATGCCCGCCTGCGCGGCGGGCGAGCCCTCCTGCACGGCCGCGAGCTGCGGCTGCACGACCTGCACGCCGTGCAGCATGAGGAAGGCGCAGACGATCACGATCGCGCAGAGGATGTTGGCGGCGATGCCCGCCACGAGCACCGCCGCCCGCCTCAGGAAGCCCTTGCCCGCGTAGGTGCGCGCCACGTCGCGGGCGAGCAGCTCCTCCGGCGCGACGCTCGTCGCGAGCGGAGCCCCCGCCTCGGTGGCGCCGGGTGCGAGGAAGTCATGCCCGCGATCATGGACGGTGCGCCCGCTCGCGTCACGGCGCACGGTCTGGAAGACCGTCGCGTCACCGCTGCCGTGCCGCCCGTCCACGGGCTCGACGGAGCCGATGTCGGCGAGCGCGTCAAGCAGCATGCCCGCCTCGTCGGGATCGACGCGCAGGACCTCGGCGAGCTCCTCCACGGAGAGGCGCCCACGGGCGTTCACGAGCGCGAGGGCGAGCGGCAGGCGCCGGTCGGGCCGGTACGCCATGCCCGAGATGCGCGTGTAGCCGCCGAGCAGCGCGAGCGTCGCGCCGTAGCGGATGCCCGAGCGGGGGCTGCGCACCGAGACGCTCGGCCCGTAGGGCAGGCCGACGAACAGCTCGGTCACGCGCATGCCGCACAGGCGCGCCACGAACGCGTGCGCCGCCTCGTGGATCACGACGAGAAACGTCAGCACGAGGATGGTAACGATGATTCCCAGGGCAGTCTGCATCCAGCAAGGTCCTTCTGGTCGGGCGACGGGGGCGCCGCGCGGGGCGGCGCTAGCGGGCGAGGTCGTGTATGGCCTGCTCCGCACGGCGCCGCGCGAGCTTGTCGACGCCCTCCAGCTGCGCCACGGAGGTGACGGGCTCCGCGTCAAACGTGTCCAGCGTGCGGGCGACGACGGTCGCGATGTCCAGGTACGCGATGCGACCGGCCAGGAAGGCGGCCACGGCCATCTCGTCCGCCGCGTTCATCGCGCACGGCAGGACGCCGCCCGCCTCGCCAGCGGCGAGGGCGATCTTGAGGCACCCGAACGTGTCCATGTCGGGGTCGGCGAAGTCGATGCGCCCCAGGCGCGCCCAGTCCACCGGCTCCACGGGCGCGTCCCAGCGCGACGGGAACGACAGCGCGAGCTGGATCGGCACGCGCATGTCCGGGGCGCCCAGGTGCGCCTTCACCGACCCGTCGGAGAACTCCACCATGGAGTGGATTGCGCTCTGGCGCTGCACGACCGGGCGGATCTGGTCATAGGGCATGGCAAAGAGGTGATGCGCCTCGATGACCTCCAGCCCCTTGTTCATGAGGGTGGACGAGTCGATCGTGATCCGCTTGCCCATGTTCCAGTTGGGATGGCGCAGCGCCTCGTCGGGCGTCACGCTGGCAAGGCGGTCGCGCTCCCACCCGAAGAAGGGGCCGCCCGACGCGGTAAGCCAGATCCTCGTCGCGCGCCAGGGGTCCTCGCCCAGGAAGCACTGGAAGATCGCCGAGTGCTCCGAGTCCACCGGCAGCAGCGTGCCCGGCGCGGCAAGCGGCATGAGGATGTCGCCGGCGGCGACCAGCGACTCCTTGTTCGCGAGCGCGAGCGTCTTGCCGGCGCGCAGCGTCGCCTCGCTCGCGCGCGTCCCGGCGAAGCCCGACAGCGCGTTCAGCACGAAGTCAGCGGGGACCTGCGCCGGCATCTCGTTGACCGCAGCGGCGCCGAACCTGACCTCCACCCGGTCGGGCATGCCCTCCAGGTCGGGGTCGTTGCGGCAGCCCTCCGACGCGAGCGCCACGTATCGGATGGACGGGAACTCGCGCGCGAGCTGCACGACGCGCCTCACCGACCAGCGCGCGGCGACGCCCACGAGGCTGACGCGGTCCGGGTGCGCGCGACAGACGTCCACCGTCTGGCGGCCGATGGATCCCGTGGCGCCGAGCAGCAGCAGGTTGACGTGGCCGCGCTCGGCGAACGACTGCCCGTAGGCGGGGATGACGCCGCGGGGCGCGCGAGCGGGCGACGTCGCGTCGCCGGGGGTGGGTGCGGGTTCTGTGGTGGTGTGTGACATGTCAGATGACCCCCGTCATGCGAAGGATGAAGTACGCGGTGACCGAGACGAAGAGCATGGAGTCGCTGCGGTCGAGCATGCCGCCGTGGCCGGGCATGAGGTTCCCCGAGTCCTTGACGCCCGCGCCGCGCTTGATGCGCGACTCGACAAGGTCGCCGACCACGCCGGTCACGCCGCACAGCAGACCTGCGGTGACCGTGACCGGCAGGGTGAGGCCCGTCTCGGGCAGCAGCAGCATCAGGCACCAGACGAGCACGGAGCCGGCCAGGCCGCCGATCATGCCCTCCCAGCTCTTCTTGGGCGAGATCTTCGGGACGAGCGGATGCCGGCCGAACGCGCTGCCGAGCAGGTAGGCGAACGAGTCGTTCACCCAGACGCTCGCCATGACACCGATCGTGAGCCACGTCGCCCCCATGCCGGGCAGCGCCGCGTCGCGGATGAGCACGACCGAGCTCAGCATGAGGCCCGTGTACAGGGCGCCGAAGATCGTGATGGCGAGGTCGGTGATGCGCACGCGCTGGTTGGTGACGTACCAGATGCCCAGGACGACGAGGAAGACGAAGACGAGGCCGATGATGTAGACGGCGTTCACGAGCGCGACGAGCGGGAACGCCGCCGCGAAGCACAGCCCCACCGCCTGGTTGGGCAGCTTCGCGTCCTCGCGCATGAGCCGGTAGAACTCGCCGCACGCCAAGCCTGCCGTCAGCGCCATCGCGCATGCGGTCGGTATCGAGCCGAGCAGGATGCAGACGACGTTGACGGCGACGTAGATGACGCCCGACACCAGGCGCTTCAGGAACGCCGCCGCCTTGCCCGACGGTGCCTGCGCCTCCGGTCGCCCCTCTGGCCCGCCCGCTTCGTTACGCGCCATCCTCGACGCCCCCATACCGACGGTGTCTCCCCTGGAACTCCACGATCGCGCGCACGAGGTCCCACCGCGTGAAGTCAGGCCAGAGCACGTCGGTGAACACGAGCTCCGTGTAGGAGAGCTGCCACAGCAGGAAGTTAGAGAGGCGCTCCTCCCCCGAGGTCCTGATGAGCAGGTCGGGGTCGGGAAGCGGGCTCGTGTACAGCTCCGAGGAGAACGCCGCCTCGTCGATGTCCTCGGGGCGCATCTCGCCGGCGACGCAGCGGCGCGCGAGCGCGCGCGTGGCGCGCAGCATCTCGGCCCGGCTCCCGTAGTTCACCGCGACCGCAAGCGTCATGCCCGTGTGGTCCGCCGTCTCGCGCAGCCCGCGCTCGAACGTCTCGCGCGTGTCGTCGGGCAGGTCGTCCATCTCGCCGAGGTACTTGAGGCGCACGCCCTCCCGGTGCATGAGCGGCAGCTCGTCGATCAGCGTGGAGGCGAACAGCGACATGAGGAGGTTGACCTCCTCCTGCGGGCGGTTCCAGTTCTCCGTCGAGAAGGCGTAGACCGTGAGTGCGCGCACGCCGAGGCGCACGCACGCCGTGATGACCTCGCGCAGCGCGGCGACGCCGGCCGCATGGCCGTACCCGCGCGCCAGGCCGCGCTGGGCCGCCCAGCGCCCGTTGCCGTCCATGATGACGGCGATGTGGCGCGGGACGCGCGACAGGTCGAGCTCGTCAAAGCGCGACCCGTCGGGCGCCTCCGCGAAGTATGTGAGGAATTCCTCGTGCGCGACCGGCACTTAGACCTCCATGACCTCGGCTTCCTTTTCCTTCAGCAGCGCGTCGACCTTGGCGATGTGGTCGTCGGTCAGCTTCTGGATGGCGGACTTGCCACGGTTCACGTCATCCTCCGCGACGTCCCCGTCCTTCTCCGCGCGCTCATAGCGGTTGTTCGCGTCGCGACGCGCGTTGCGGATGGAGATGCGGGTCTGCTCGGCAATCTCGCGGCACTGCTTCACGAGCTCCTTGCGGCCCTCCTCCGAGGGCGCGGGGAACGGCAGGCGGATGATGTTGCCGTCGTTGGTCGGCGTGATGCCCAGGTCGCTCGCCATGATGGCCTTCTCGATCGCGCGGAGGCTCTTCTTGTCCCACGGATCGATGATCAGCTGGTGGCCGTCGGCCGCCTTCACGCCGGCGAGCTGGGTGACGGGCGTGGGGACGCCGTAGTAGTCGATCTTCAGGTCGCTCAGGATCGCCGGGTTGGCGCGCCCGGTGCGCACCTTGCCGAACTCGACGCGCATGGCCTCGATCGCCTTGCCCATACGCTGCGAGGCCTCGCTCTGGATCTCATCACTCATGGTTTGCATCCTCTCTGTAGACCACGGTACCGACATCCTCGCCGCGCAGCGCGCGATCGATGTTGCCGTCCTTCTCCATGTTGAAGACGATGATCGGCATGCTGTTGTCGTTGCACAGCGTGATGGCCGTCGAGTCCATCACGTGCAGCTCCTTCGTGATGACGTCCATGTAGGTGATGCGGTCGTAGCGACGGGCGTCAGAGAACTTCTTGGGGTCCTTGTCGTAGATGCCGTCCACCTTGGTGGCCTTCATC